>CAKZKB010000121.1 GCA_937121005.1 uncultured cyanobacterium
GCAGCGCCGCGGTTTCAGCAAAGCCCGGGATATCGAAGCCTTCCGCGCTGCGGGGTTGACGGAGTTAGTACACTACTCTTTAGTGAAGCCGGAAGCCGAGAATCAAGTTGTCATTTCTAACCCATTGTTTGCCGAATACTCTGCTTTGCGAACAGAAATGCTGTCGGGTTTAATTGAAGCCTTCACCTACAATTGGCAGCAAGGAAATGGAGCCTTAAACGGCTTTGAATTGGGGCGCGTGTTTGCTAAGAACGGAGACAAGTTCTACGAAAAAGACGCGATCGCGGGCATTCTTGGCGGCGATCCGCGCTGTGGAATTTGGACGACCTCCGGGAAAGAACGGCCGCTATCTTGGTACGAGGCTAAAGGTATTTTAGAAAGTGCCTTCGATCGCCTGGGGGTCGATGTCAGCTACCAAACGGCTAAAACGAGCGACGATCGCCTGCATCCGGGGCGCACGGCCGAGTTAAAATTGCAAGGCAAAACTCTCGGCATTTTCGGACAGTTACACCCGCAATTGTGCCGCGATCGCGAATTCCCTGACGAGGTGTACGTCTTCCAACTCGAACTCGATTTGCTGCTGCAAGTATTGGCGCAACCCTCGAAGCAAGTGCCCCGGTTCCAAGCCTACTCTCCCTATCCAGCGTCCGATCGCGATTTGGCGTTGTTCGCACCCGAGGCGATCGCGGTTTCTCAACTGCAAGCAACGATGGAAAAAGCAGGCGGAAAACTCCTCGAGTCGGTACAACTGTTCGACGAGTATAAAGGCGAAAACGTCCCCGCAGGTTCTCGCAGCTTGGCCTTTCGCTTGACCTATCGCGCCGACGATCGTACTCTTAAAGATAAGGAGGTCGATACTGCCCATCAAAAAGTCCGAAAAGCATTGACGGACAAGTTTGAGGTAGAATTACGGAGTTAGGACAATATAATGCCCCCCGAAACGTGGATTTCCGTAAATTTCACCCTGGCCTCTGTCTCTGTGTTGAGGAGCCTTGACTTTCTGTGAAAATTCGCTTAAAGTACCGTTACAATACAAAATTCTGGCAGTCGCCCCCCTGCGAAACGAGGGCAATTGTTTGTCCTATCTTTTGAAGTATCCGCTAATATGAACCGCGATCGCGCCATATCAGAAAACAATACGATTCGCATTCGGGGTGCGAGACAGCACAACCTAAAAAACCTGAATTTGGAATTGCCTCGCAACCGTTTAATCGTGTTTACGGGGGTGTCCGGTTCGGGCAAATCTTCTCTGGCTTTCGACACCATTTTCGCCGAGGGACAGCGCCGCTATGTCGAGTCTTTAAGCGCTTACGCCCGCCAGTTTTTGGGACAGTTGGATAAACCCGATGTAGACGCGATCGAGGGCTTGAGTCCGGCCATTTCTATCGACCAAAAATCCACTTCCCACAACCCGCGATCGACCGTTGGTACGGTTACGGAAATCTACGACTATTTGCGCTTGCTATTCGGCCGCGCAGGCGTTCCTCACTGTCCAATTTGCGATCGATCGATCGCCCCGCAAACCATCGATGAAATGGTCGATCGCGTTATGGAATTGAGCGATCGCACCCGCTTCCAAATTCTCGCCCCAGTGGTACGGGGGAAGAAAGGAACCCACAAGAAAACCCTGTCGAGTTTGGCTTCTCAAGGCTTCGTGCGCGTGCGAGTCAATGGGGAAGTCCGCGAACTTTCAGACGCGATCGAACTGGATAAGAACCACAGCCACAATATCGAAATTGTCGTCGATCGGCTCATCAAAAAAGAGGGTATAGAAGAACGCCTCGCCGACTCGTTAAGTACGGCACTGCGTCACACCGAGGGAGTGGCGATCGTCGATTTAGTTGACAGCAATGCTGCCAGCGAAAACAGCAGCGAAAATCCAACCGCAGACGACAGCAAACAGATTATTTTCTCAGAAAAATTCGCCTGTCCCGAACACGGTGCGGTCATGGAAGAACTGTCTCCGCGCTTGTTTTCGTTCAATTCTCCTTATGGAGCCTGTCCCGAATGTCACGGAATTGGCAACCTGCAAACCTTTTCTCCAGACTTGGTGGTTCCCGATCCGGCTGCACCCGTTTATATGGCGATCGCCCCTTGGTCGGAAAAAGATAATTCTTACTATCTTTCGCTGTTATATGCCTTGGGTCAAGTCTACGGATTTGAAATTTCTACCCAGTGGCGACACCTCAACTCGCAACAGCAAGAGGCGATCTTAAAAGGAGTCGAAGAACCCCTTTACATTGAAGCCGAATCGCGCTACAGTAAAAATAAAGGCTACTATCGCCATTATGCAGGCGCTCTCAAACTTTTGCAGCGCCAATACGACGAGACCAGTTCCGAGTCGCAAAAAGAAAAACTCGAACGCTATATCGTGCGTTTACCCTGTCCTGCTTGCAAGGGAAAACGACTGAAATCAGAGGCCCTTTCCGTGCGCGTAGGACAGTTTAAAATTGTCGATCTCACGGAAGTTTCCATCGATCGCGCCCTCGATCGCATTAATGAGTTAAAACTCAGCAAACGCCAAGCGCAAATTGCCGACTTGGTGCTGCGAGAAGTGCGATCGCGGTTGCAATTTCTTCTCGACGTGGGGTTAGATTATTTAACCCTCGATCGTCCGGCGATGACGCTTTCTGGTGGGGAAGCGCAGCGCATTCGCTTGGCGACGCAAATCGGTTCTGGCTTAACAGGAGTTCTCTACGTTCTCGACGAACCCAGTATCGGTTTGCACCAAAGAGATAACGATCGTCTCCTTAAAACTCTAACAAAACTTCGGGATTTAGGCAATACCCTAATTGTGGTCGAACACGACGAAGACACCATTCGATCGGCCGACTGCATTCTTGACATTGGCCCCGGTGCGGGCGTGCGCGGCGGCGATATCGTTTCTCTTGGCAGTTTGGAAGACCTTTTAGCAGCCCCAAATTCGATGACGGGGGCCTATCTTTCCGGTCGCCAAGCGATCGCCACTCCCGAAACTCGCCGCCCCGGAAATGGTCGTCAGTTGGTGCTTAAAAATGCTTGTCGCAACAACTTAAAAAATCTCGATGTCGAAATTCCTCTTGGTAAGTTTGTCTGCGTCACTGGTGTTTCGGGATCGGGCAAATCCACGCTGGTGGAGGAACTGCTTTACCCGGCACTACAACATCATATCACTCGTCGCGTCTCTTTTCCGCAAGACTTAGATAAATTAGTCACAGGTAGCCGGAGATCGGTAAAAGATGTTATCGACAAAACCATCGTTATCGATCAGTCTCCTATTGGCAGAACGCCGCGATCGAATCCCGCTACCTATACAGGCGCATTCGACGGAATCCGGCAACTTTTCACGGAAACCGTAGAAGCAAAGGCACGAGGATACAAAGCAGGGCGCTTTTCTTTTAATGTCAAAGGCGGTCGCTGCGAAGCCTGCGGCGGTCAAGGGGTTAACGTCATTTCTATGAACTTCTTGCCCGATGTTTACGTGCAGTGCGATATTTGTAAAGGGGCGCGGTACAACCGAGAAACGCTACAAGTGAAGTATAAAAACTACTCGATCGCGGATGTATTAAATGCCACCGTCGAAGAAGCCGCAAACCTGTTTCAAAACATCCCCCGCGTGTCTTCTCGCTTGCAAACTCTCGTCGATGTCGGTTTGGGTTACATCCATTTAGGACAACCCGCACCCACGCTTTCGGGTGGGGAAGCGCAACGGGTAAAATTGGCATCGGAACTGTCGCGACGCGCCACTGGAAAAACCCTCTATCTCATTGACGAACCGACGACGGGACTTTCGTTTTACGACATCCACCAACTGTTAAATGTCTTGCAGCGTTTGGTGGATAAAGGGAATTCCATTTTGACGATCGAACACAATTTAGATGTGATTCGTTGCGCCGACTGGATCATCGATTTGGGGCCAGAAGGGGGCGATCGCGGCGGGGAAATTGTGGCGGTGGGAACGCCAGAAGATATCGCTGCTAACCCGCGATCGTACACTGGACAATTTCTCAAACGAGTGCTAACTTAAGTTGTATTGACTTTGTGCAATTCTACACGACCACCTGTAAATACCTGAACTGTTAGTTGATATTCCTCCATTAACAACATTCCAATCAGTGGCGCTGAATCAGCCTCATCAATGGGAATCGTCATAGGAACACCATCCCAAAAGACATTTGCTTCGTAGACATTGAAAAGACATTCGCTTCCATCTCCAAGAATAGCACGTCCTTGTCTTTTCCATTTCAAACTGAGCCGCGCGATCGACTCTGGAGAAAGGGATAGCCAACCGTTGAAGCCAGTATCTACAATTGCATCTTGTGGGTATGCGTTTCCATCAATATCGCAAACTAGAATTTGGACGATGGCTTCAAAATCCACATTGACAATTCCTGTTATCATTGTGACTTTTTCGTACTAGCACCAAATCGACGCACGTAACGAGAACCGACACGAACCATCCAAATTTGAGCCTCTGGAGAACGTGCTTCTAGGCGATCGCAAGCTGCAATTTCACTCGCATCAATCTCAAAATCTCCAGTTTCAATATCGATGGCGACGATTTTACCGCGATCGCTGTCTTGAAGTAAAGGACGAATTTTCGTTTCGTAGATGCGATCGCCTCGTCTTGCAAATTCTTCTTTATCGTAGCGGGGTTGTCGAACTGTCATCATTCCCTTAACTATAACTTTTGAGTTTGACCCGCACGATACTCAGCCATCGCCTCGGCTGCCATGGAAGCCAGCAAGTCTTGAGATTTGGCAAACGCCGCATCCCATTTGGCTTCCTCTTCGAGTTCTTCCAAAATTATAGCAGCGATCGCGTTTTGTTCGTCAGCCGATCGCGTTTTTAACACGGCGATCGCCCGTTCGAGTCATTCAGGCATAGCAGTAACCGCGCCCAAATATAACGCTTCTACCTTTAAGGTATCATAGAAGTTCTCATCTGTCTATGGAATCGACGCACGTAGCGCTACGAGTCAGTTAAGTTATTGCCACTGTTGTAACAACCATGCCATCACTCGAGCGTGGTTTGTTTGGCGACAACGCTTCAATGCAGATTCTAGTACATTGAGTTCCAAACCGGGAAGTACCTGGGAGACGCAAATTTTTCGGCTACCTCCCTCGATCGTCTCAAAGGCAGTAATTTCACTGGTTTCTACATCGACAACCCAATATTCAGCAACGCCAATTTCCTCGTATAGCAAGCGCTTTTGACCGCGATCGTCTGAGAGAGTGCCATCGGCAATTTCAATCGCGAGATCGGGAGCCCGATCGCGATCGAGATCGACAATTCGGGTATCCCAAGAAAGCGTCCCGGCGTTGTCGCTGATGTAAAATGAAAGGTCGGGTTGCACTTCTAAGTTTCCCGTTTTGCGATACGAACAATTATCGAGACCGTCAATAGCAATCTGGCGCAAAGTCGCATAAAAACTGATGGCGCTGCTAATTATAAAATGGTCTCGAGCGTGAGGATTTCCAACAGGGGACATTTCCAGTTTCATCCAGCCGTTGTAGTAGTAGGCTTTGGTTTTTCGCTCTTGCTTCGTGGCGCGATCGACGGCAATTTGGAAATTTTCCCAAGTGGCATCAGTCCAAGTGTCAGTTACAGTTTGGGCGAGCATATTCATTATCACCTAACTTTGTTTAGTTTAGTCGATCGCGTTTCCACTGTCAAATCCAAGCGATCGCCCTGACTCCACCTTTAGAACTAAAAGAAACTACTGAGTCAAATGGCGTACCACACCTCAAACCATTACGGCAACAGTTTTCTCGTCCGTGTCACCAAATAATGACACAATTTTTGTTGATTCCATCCTTAGATAGAGCGCACGATTGCCACCGATACGCTAAAAACAATATAGTTCGTTAAAGGATCGGGGATTGTGGCACAAATTCGCTTGGCAAAAGAACTATTTCTCATGGGCGCTCAATGGTTAGTCCTGAGTGCGTTACTACTCGCCGCGATCGCGGTTTGGACGTGGTGACAATTCTTAACTCGCTGCGGAAGTCCCTGCCTCCGTTTCGGGTGTCGTTTCTGCTGCGGTTGGTTCGGAATTGCTTTCGGTTGGCGACACCACTTCAATGTATTGACTGTCAATTAAAAACGTACCGCGACTGAAGCGAACGCCCCAATATCCGGCGGGGCGGCGTTCGGTGACGGTGCCCTCTTCTCCCACCGAAAGCACGTGCGGAGGGCGTAGCATGGGCATGGGTTCGGCAGTTTTGACGTAGGGAGGTAAAGTGACAACGCGGACAGTTTCGCCAACTTTCATTTGAACATCTGGAATTTTCAACCATTGTACCAAAAATATCGATCGGTGAAAATCCATCGGCCGCACCTGTTGGCAACGATCGCGCTTTTTGGTAGAATCCGAAAGCGATCGATCCAGAAACCAACCGATGACTATGACTCCTCCCTACGCAAACGCACCCGATGTTAATGCCGATAGCTACGTCATTTTGGGGTTAGCAACCTGTTTTCTCAAAGGTGATGGCGAAGTCAGCGAGGTTGATATTGTCGAACCCATTCCCTCAGCCGCCCTCGAAGCCATCCTCAAAGGAATTCCTACCTCGTACAAAGTCGCTTGCGCGACAACGTTAGGAGAGTTGCTACCCGGAGAAACCGCCCAACTCCCGGCCGAATTTTCCGAAACTGTACAACTGTGCGATGATTTTGTCGAACGGACGATCGCCACAGCCCGCACTTACCAAAAACGCCCGGAAGCCTGCCAGCATATCGCCGTTGGCACGGCTTATAAAGATTTAAACTACTCCTTAGAACGCAAGCGGGTTTTAAATTCCGAGCGCATTGTCAGCACTGAAGATAACATCAAACAACACAAATACACCCACGAAGTGTTGTAGCGATCGCGCGGGGTAGGCACGGAGGCGCTACCCCTAAATGTTACGATCGATCGGTTGGGATCGACTCCGGTTTGAGTTCGCGTTCCATCAGTGCTGCTACTGCTTCCTCGGGGGTGATTTCATTATTCAGCAAGCGATAAACCTGGTAGGAAATGGGAATCTCGATATTCTCCTCGCGAGCCAAATCGATCAAAACATTGGTCGTATTCACCCCTTCGGCGGTGCTGTGCAGTTCCTCGATCGCATCTTCTAAGGTTTTGCCCTGGGAAAGTGCGTACCCAACGCGATAGTTGCGGCTTAAAGAACTGTTGCAGGTTGCCAGCAGATCGCCCAAACCGGCTAACCCCCAAAACGTCTCCGCTTGCGCCCCCAAAGTCGTCCCCACGCGCACGATTTCTACCATCGCCCGACACAGTAATGCCGACTTCGCATTGATGCCCAAATTTAAGCCATCGCAAACGCCAGCCGCGATCGCGATCACATTTTTCAGGGTTCCTCCGAGTTCGGTGCCGATGGGATCGTCATTTGTATAAACGCGAAATCGTTCGGACGAAAAGGCTTCTTGTACGGTTTCGGCTGCCGCGCGATCGCGACTGGCAACCACTGTCGCCGCCGGACGTTCGTCTACAATTTCTTTGGATAA
>CAKZKB010000122.1 GCA_937121005.1 uncultured cyanobacterium
CCGGAACCAGGAGGAAGGGGGAGTGATGGGGTTCGAGAGTCGCCGCGTCCGGGTTGGGAGGTGGCGGGGAAGCTGGTAAGCATACCGTCCCGATCGCCGCTACCCCCACCAGGGGAAACGTTGCGCCAATCTGCTGTCGTGCCTTGCCGATTAATGCCATAATGCCGCAGTCGGTGCCCCCATCGATAACAACGGCCCCAATGTCAGCCACGGCCGGAGCGATGACCTCGACGAACAACTGCTCTAGAGTGCTAAAATCCTGGGGCGACATTTTTCCGGCTCCCCCCACTAATACCACTGTCGGACGCGGTGGTGTCAATCCCAAAGCGGCGATCGCCTCCGGGATCTCGGCCAACGTTTCGATAGTCGTCGCTTGTGCCGCGCACCCGTCGGCAACAGCGATCGGATAGGATTTAGGCATGGTTTATCAATGGCGATCGCGGTAAAAAAAGACCGACACAACAGATTGTTTTAGTTTAGCGCACAGCACCGAACAGGCTCAGCAAAGCCGCCTTTACTACCTCGTATCCCAACAAAAAAATTGCCGTTGTCAGCGTCAGCCCGAGGGTACAAACCCCCAAGCCGGCCGAGGCGATCGCGCCGTCATCTTCAAGCAACCCCAAGCCGACAATAAAGATCCCCATCGCCGGAACCGTATTCGTCCCTGGAATTGGAATCATCATCGAAATCGACATCAGAGCAATGGCAATCCCTAAAACCGTGCGTCCCGGTATGCTGGTGCAAATGGTTTTGAACCGAGGGCGACATAGGGCTTCGAGGCGTTGCAGCCAGGGAACGCCTGCTTTTAAAAAACCTTGCACTTTGACCAGAGAAATCGATCGCCGCAGCCATCTTTTGGGCAGCCAAGGGCGCGTTTTTCCTCGTACTAACTGCAAGGCCAACACTAGCATGACAATGCCGAAGGGAATGGAGTAACCGGGGGCCGGAATGGGTAAGGCAGAAGGAAGGGCGAGCAACACGAACAAAAAGCCAAACGCCCGCTCTCCTGCTAAAGTCAAAATATCGGACAGAGTGACTTCAGCCGCGCGGCGATCGCTAAAAAAGTATTGTTGCAGTTCGGTCGAAAGTTTAGCCAAGGGAGGAGCAATACCAAGGGGTCAGCTTCGATGGTAGCACGATCGCTCTCTTGACTACCGACTCCCATTGAAAATTACATCAATCTTGCGCTCTAGAAATACGCTTCTATTTCGCAGTCTCGATACTGTTCGTGCCGCGATCGCCATCTTTTCTTGCCCGATCGCGCTTCTCTCGTCTAAACTAGAACCAAAGACTCCCTTCGATCGTCCCATGACTCAAAGCCTCGCTCGCATCACCACGATTGACGAAGAACTCTCCCAACGCCATATCGATCTCGATCCGGGAGGCTACTTTATCATCTATGTCGATCGCGAAGCCGGAACCCTCTGTGCCAAACATTTTACCAACGTTATCGACGATCGCGGTTTGGCGATCGATCCGGTGACGGGTAAAGCCATTCCCGCACGGGGGAAAGTCGATCGCACGGCCGAAACCCTGTATTCTGGACGAACGGCGAAAGAACTGTGCGTCAAAATTTTCGAGCAAACCCAACCCTGTCCGGTGACGCGACTCGACCATGCAGCCTATTTAGGACGGGAATTCGTGCGGGCGGAGTTCGCCCTCACTACCAACAGCGACTACGTGCAAGACTAGGTATCTAGGATGGGGAATTAGGGGATTAGGGGATTAGGGGTTTGGGGGGATGGGGAGAGGTCAATATTCATCCTTCATCCTTCTTACTTCATCCTTTCTATCCTCCTTCATCCTTTTTAAACCTCATACCTCACCCCTCACACCTCGCACCTCATCCCTCACCCCTCTAAGCCAAACGCCGTCCCAGTAGGGGCCGTACCAATGCTAAAATAACGATGTCGAAGAGTAGTAGTACCCCCAGGGCGACTCCCATAGAAATGGACGCAAACGGGGCATCAAACACGATACTTCCGAGAGACCAACTGCTATGAGCGTAGATGTAGCGAATCGGTTCGATCGCGTAACTGAGAGGGTTGAGACTCGCAATAATTTGCAACCATCCCGGCATAAATGATAGTGGAGCCAAGGCCGTACTGGCAAACAAAAGCGGTAAGTTGGTGACGAAAATAACCGCAATCAATTCCACGTGACCGGGGAGGGCAAAAGCGAGTCCTAAACTCAAGGCCGTTACGCCAATGACGAGGAGAAAAACAACGGCCGCGATCGCCCCTAGACCGCCAATTCCGGGCAGTCCGACTCCCATCAACGCACCGAAAAGAATAATAGCAGCCGTTTGGACTAAACTGAGGGCAATAATAAAGATAGCAGAAGCGGCGACAATTGCATAGCGGGTTGTTAAAGGCGCAACCAACAAGCGATTGAGGAAACCGAACTCGCGATCGAACATGACGGGCAACCCGGCATTCAACGCCCCAGAAAAGGCCGTAAACGCAATCACGCCCGCTCCTAAAAATTGGGCGTAGTTGGTACTGTCTCCAAACAGTCCTTCCGGGACATTTTGAAACAATGCCCCGAACAGAAATAACCACATCAGGGGTTGAATAATCCCAGCGATTAAAGTAGACGGACGGCGTTGCAGTTGCAAAAACAAGCGGCGAGTTAAGGCAGTAGTTTCCTGCACGAACTCACTGAATTTGCTGCGGTCAGTTGTTGTCGGTTGGGAAGTGGCGATCGCGTTACTCATACTAAAAACAGTGTTCTATAGCTTCAGGATCTGACAACTTGCTATACCAATTTCCAGAATGAATGCAACAGATGGGAATCTAGATGTAGGGGCGAATGGCATTCGCCCAATCCGAA
>CAKZKB010000123.1 GCA_937121005.1 uncultured cyanobacterium
GAGGGGGCGAGGGGGTGAAGGCTTTTTGATACGGTAGTGGGTGGTGTCTCGCGGCTCGAGTTACAATTTCCGGGGACAACAGATTGAATCCATTTGAGATCGGACTTTATGAAACGATTGGTTTCTCTAGCGGTCAGTCTAGTCATTTTACTGATTATCTATTCGAGAATTGACATTGGGGCGCTGGCTGATGTTTTTGAAAACAGCGATCGCCTCTGGTTGCCCGTCAGTTTGGCGATGGCGATTCCTCTGACATTATTTACCAGTTGGCGGCTGCAACAACTGATGCCCGAAAAGGGAGAAGGTCTGGGATTTTTGGAAGCCAATCGTCTGATTTTAGCTGCCAGTACCTTAAATATGGTTTTGCCCTCGAAAATGGGGGATATTGCTAAAGCCTATTTCATGCGCGATCGCGGTCACTTAACCGGATCGCTGGCACTCTCGCTGGTGGTATTTGAAAAAGCCTGCGATATGCTTTCGCTGCTATTTTGGTGCGCCTTTGGGTTGTTGGTGTATCCCGAAAAAGATTGGCTGTTCTGGTTGATGGCGATCGGGATCGTTGGCGGTTTATTTTCTGGATCCCTACTGTTAGGATCGAAGCCATTCGCTCGCTTGTTTTTCCGCACTGGAAAGGCGATCGCGCCTAAAAAAATCAGATCCAAACTGGAAAAGCTACACATTTCTTGGGATGAAATGCACGGCTATTTCTGGCAAGACAAGCGCCAACTGCTAAAAATAACCACAACCTCTGTTTTTATTTGGTTTTTGCACCTGCTGCAAATCTGGTTATTCGTTCTCGCCCTCAACGCCACTGTTCCTTTTCTTGCCAATCTTGCCCTCGCACCTCTGGCAATTCTAGCTGGATTGTTGCCCCTCACGTTTGCCGGAGTTGGGACTCGCGATGCAGCATTAATTCTCTTTTATCAGCCCTATCTCGATCCGGCGACGGGTGCAGCGTTAGGACTTTTGTGTACGTCTCGATATTTCATTCCCGCCATTGGTGGGTTGCCCTTTTTAGGTCAATTCTTGGCAACGGTGCGCTCTTCCAAATCAGAATTGTAGTAGGGTTGGCAATGCCAGCCCTACAACTTACTATACCATTACTATAGGGATCGTTACCCATTACCAATTCCCTATAATTAGCTCCAGTCTTCCTCTTCCGGCTTGTTGCTGCCGCCAACATAAATTCCCCCCTTGGCGTGAATTTCTCGAGTCTTAGCAAACAATTCTTCTTCCGTCAATTGCCATTGGCGCAAAACGGTTTCTAGCTGAGTTTGGATGGTATCCGCACCGGGAAAACCGCGATAGCGAATTCGCAGGCGGGCTAGTTCGGCGAGGTTGAGATCTGTCGGTTCCGCACCGACTAACCCTTGCAAAGTGTCGCTATCTTTGGCTTCCTGCGGGTGTTTGAGTTGACGATCGCCCCTGGTAGAACTCATATTTACCGCCTTGCTGCCCGCGTCATAAACGTCACTTCTTGCGCGTCAGAAATGGTTCCGTCGCCTTGAATTTCTGAGAATGCCGGAATCACTTCTACTTTTACCACACCTTCTAGATGAATGATAACGCTGCGATCGAACAGATGCACGACAAACCATTGACTGTCGCTGGCGAGTTGCAACTGCTGGTAAAATTCTTGGGGGGTATTGGGAATGCTAAACGATTCCACATTGCCATCGCTCATAAAAAAGGTGACTTGCGTGGCGTATTCTTCAGCGTACATGGGCGCGATCCTCCAAATTACAACTTACTGAGGTAGTTGGCTCATCTTTTCTAAGTCTAGCACCTTTGCGAGTTCTGCTTCTGACATTAAACCACGATCGAGGACAATTTGGCGCAGAGATTTCCCGGTTTCCAAAGATTCTTTGGCCACCGCCGCCGCATTCAGATAGCCAATGTGGGGGTTGAGGGCAGTGACGAGGGCTAAACTGCCTTCGGCGTAGGCTTTGCAGCGATCGCGGTTAACAGTAATGCCCGCAATTCCTTTATCCGCTAAAGCGGCGATCGCGTTACCTAAAATCTCGATTCCGTTAATCAGATCGTATGCCACCAACGGCATCATCACGTTCAATTCTAGCTGTCCGGCTTGGGCGCACAGTTCGATCGCGCGATCGTATCCCATTACCTGAAAGCAAACCATCGAAATCATTTCTGCCATCACCGGGTTGTACTTTCCGGGCATAATTGACGACCCCGGCTGTACGGGAGGGAGTTGAATTTCTTTGAAACCCGTTTTCGGGCCAGAATCCATTAACCGCAAGTCGTGGGAGATTTTTACGCAATCTTGAGCCAGGTTTCGCAACGCCCCAGAAACGGAAACAAACGGCCCCAAACTTTGCATCGCTGCCATCAAATGAGGGGCGCTTTGTAGCGGTTGCCCGATAAATTCCGAGAGCAATTCTGCCACGCGGAAGCGATATTGAGGATGGGTGTTGAGTCCGGTTCCCGAAGCACTTCCCCCCAGTCCCAAAACGGTTAATTCTCGGGCGGCGTATTTGAGACCCGAAGCGCGATCGCCCAAAATAATTGCCCAAGCGCGAAACACTTCGCCCACGCGCACGGGAACCGCATCTTGTAGATGAGTTCTGCCAGATTTAACAACATCTTGGAATTCATCTGCTTTACGATTCAATGCCGCGATCGCGTTTTCTAGTGCCGGATACAGTGAATGCTGCAACGCCAGCAGCGACCCAATACGAATGGCTGTCGGGATGACATCGTTGGTAGACTGACCGTAATTAACATGGTCGTTGGGGTTGACGCGATCGTAATTTCCCTTCTCATCGCCCAATATTTCTAGTGCCCGGTTTGCCAATACTTCGTTGACGTTCATGTGGTGAGAGGTTCCCGCACCTGCTTGGTAAACATCGACGACAAATTGGTCGCGCAAACTACCTTTTAATATCTCGTCTGCGGCGGCGACGATCGCGTTACCAATGTCTTCAGGAATGCAGTCCAGTTCGCTATTAGCGATCGCCGTCGCTTTTTTAATCAGCAAACAGGCATCAACGTATGTTGAAAGCGGTTTCAGTCCGCTAATGGGAAAGTTTTCCGTCGCCCGCAGAGTTTGAATGCCATAATAGGCATCGGCGGGGATTTGACGTTCTCCCATGGAGTCTTTTTCGGTGCGGTAAGGAAGTGGCATGGCTAAATTGATGGCGATCGCGTTTATTCTATCGCAATTATTTGAGATCGCTCTCGATTTTTATAATTTTTTCTCCGATCCATTCAGCAATTCTGGGGACAATGGCATTACCAAGGACTTTCCCTCGGCGACTGTCCATCCTGGAGGAAATCCCATTAATTGTTCCCACTCTGTCCACGTTAAGTTCCTCGCCACAAAGTATTGGTCGGTCTGAATGACCTCCTTGATGTCTTCCAGTTTGGGCACGTAACGTGGGGCAGATGCTACTTGCCAAGGTGTATCCGAAACCACCGCGACGTTGTACCACAAGCGGAGTGTTTCCGAGAGTGACTTCACAAAAACTGGGTCGAGCTTGCGGCTTCCTCGATTTTCGCGTCGAAGGATTCCTAAACAATTCGCTGCTGTCAGTAAAGATTCTATATGCACGTTTCGATCTAAAACTTGCGATAAGGAAGATTCTGTCTCGGTTGTGAGGCAAACCCGCATGGACAGCGTTAAACGATAACCATCCCCCCAAATACCCGATCTTTTCCAGCGTGTCGATAACTCTCTCAAGAGCAATACCCTGTTCTGCCGATAGCAAGCCCGGCACGTTTTCCATGACCAACCAAGTTGGCTGAACTTGTGTGACAAGTTCCATAAAGTTATAGAAGAGTCCGCTGTGTTCCCCTCTAAGTCCCTTACGGCTTTTTGCTTTTCCTTTGCTGAGGTCTTGGCAAGGCCATCCGGCACACCATAAGTCAGAGGTAGGGACATCTGTTGCATGAAGTGTTGTGATGTCGTCATAGAGTAGAACGTGGGGCCAGTGACGTTTTAGAATCTTTTGGCAGAACGGATCGATCTCGCACTGAAAGACAGTTTTCATACCCGCCCGTTCAAATCCTAGATCGAATCCGCCGATTCCGCTAAAGAAAGAGGCAAATTTCATAATTGGGTTGCCAAAATACTGTCCTCGACATAAGCATAATCAATTATATACGATTATCGTCTACAAGACAACCATTGCTCAAGATATACTGAATATGTGACCTATATCACATTTGAATGCGTCTTGCAAACATCTGTGGCCCCAGAGTTAGACAGGCCCGCGAAAGACTCGGTATGGATCAAATCGATCTAGCAGCAGCCTTATGGATTGACTGTGAGATTAAGCTCGAGCAGTCAGACATCTCAGAGATAGAACGCCAAAAAAGGGGAGTTAAGGATTTTGAGTTAGATGCCCTAGCCCATATTCTGCAAGTTACTCCTGAATGGTTGCTTCGAGGTAGTTAAACATCGATCGTGCATCGACGATAGTTTTAATTGTTGACCATGAAAGAAAAAACTCCCTTTGAGAAAAATCAGGAGAATCAATCTAATATTCCTAGCACTTATAGGGATGAATGGATTGAAATGGTCTGTGATAACTTTGTCATGGGTGGTTCTATGTCTCACCATTATTGGCGACTGATTTTAGAAACGTTATGGCCACCTGGACACGACTTACCAGGGCCAATTGTGTCCATGAAAGATTTACGTTCTGTGATTAATAAATATCGCCGCGAACAAGGTAAAGCAGGAAGCTATGGGGATCTAGCTCGTCGAATTAGAGAACTGCAAGGAGAAGAAGGAGTCATTGGCATTGTCAAAAGAGGAGGAAGCTCATATACAAACTATCAGCTAGTGAGTACAGATCTCGCTCCTAAACGGGATCCTAGAACTGGTTTAGTACAAGATGAGTGGCAAAACTTACAAGATCGGTATGGAAATCGATGTGCAGTATGTGGCCGCTCAATAGATGAAGTTAAGAGATTTGAACCCGATCATAAAATTCCACGTTTAAGAGGTGGTGGAGATCGGATTGAAAATTTACAACCTCTTTGTAATGAATGTAATAACTTTAAAAGCACAGCTTGTCGAGGATGTCAACTAGAATGTTTGAAGTGCCCCTGGGCATTTCCAGAAAAGTACGCTCCTATCAACCTTTCAAGTTCTAATATCGAGAAAATTCGAGAAGCTGCTAAGCAGCAAAAGAAATCTGCTAGCGATTTAATGAATGAAATTATTGAGGAATACTTCTCCCAATACTAGCAGTCGATTTAGGTAATAAAGTGCGATATGAAGCACCGAACTTAGAGAAGGAGTCAGTCATGTTATTGGAATCTATTTTATGTTTGAATCTTGGTCTCGGGCGACTGAGGTGGGATGGGTTAAAAACCATGCGGCTCGATTTGCCATCTCTTCAGATAGTTTAATTTTGGTGAGTGTCACCAATCCATCTTTAACAAAGGAATCTCGCACGAGAACGCGATCGCCAAAGTTAAAATCCGTCTCGTAAAACACCTTTTTTATTCCTGCCGAAATCGACAATTTCAAACACGACAAACAGGGTTCTAAGGTGACGTAAATACTCGCCCCTTGGGTGTTAATCCCATGTCTGGCCGCTTGGGCGATCGCGTTGGCTTCGGCGTGTACCGCCCGCGATGGTAAAGTTTTACTGGTGTCGCAGCGATCGAGACCGGGATAGCAGTACCCCTGTTCCGTACAGTGCACCGATCCCGACGGCGAACCGTTGTATCCGGTGGCGAGAACTTGCCGATCTTTGACGATAACCGCACCGACGGGGAATGCCAAACAGGTCGATCGCGTGGCGGCGAGTTTTGCCATCATCAGAAAATATTCGTTCCAACTGGGCCGTTGTTCTTCTAATAAATTCATGCGCGATTGCGAACACCAACAGATCGATCCCCGTTTCCGAGACTCACTGTAGTCGATCGCGGCCGCGATCGCAAGCCGCGCCCCCGGACTTAAATTTCTTGCAAAGGATTGTCAAATACAGGGGCGATCGTGCTATGCTGTGTTGTCGAACGTAAGAGTGCTGGCCGAGTGCCGTTTCCGGGGTACAATCTTCCCTCTCCCGGATCGTGGCACTGGTATCGGACAATACTCCACTTGCTAATAATTTCTATATCAGGGGAATGACCGAGACTGTTTTAACCCTCGATCGCGTTGTCAAATGCTTCCCGCGCACCGCAACTCCGGCCGTCGCCGACGTTTCGCTGGCGCTGAAACAGGGTGAAATTTTAGGATTGCTAGGCCCCTCGGGATGCGGTAAAACCACGCTGCTGCGCCTCATTGCGGGGTTCGATCGCCCCAGCCAAGGCCGGATCGTCCTGGCCGGCCGCACCGTGGCCGGGGACGGCGGTTGGTTGCCCCCAGAACGGCGACAGGTGGGCATGGTGTTCCAAGAATTCGCCCTGTTTCCCCATCTTACCGTCGCCGAAAACATCGCCTTCGGGTTGCGACGACAGTACAAACGCCAAAGCGCGATCGTCAAAGATCGAGTACGAGACGCGATCGCCCTCGTCGAACTCACCGGACTGGAAAAACGCTATCCCCACGAACTCTCTGGCGGTCAAAGACAGCGCGTCGCCCTCGCCCGCGCCCTGGCCCCCCAACCCATTTTAATGTTGCTCGACGAACCCTTGAGCAACCTCGACGTACAAGTGCGCCTGCACCTGCGCGAAGCCATTCGCCACATTCTCAAGCAAACGGGCACCACCGCCGTCTTCGTCACCCACGATCGCGAAGAAGCCTTCGGGATCTCCGACTGGGTGGGAGTCATGCGCGGCGGACAGTTAGAACAATTCGGCACGCCCGAACAACTCTACCGCCAACCGGCCTCGCAATTTGTAGCCCGTTTTGTCACCCAAGCCAACTTTTTAGAGGCCCGGCGCAAAAACGGCCTCTGGGAAACGGAAGTCGGTTGCTTTGCGGCCGAATTAGAAGTCGGAAATGTGGGCGACGCGGGCACGGTGACGGTTCGCGAGGAAGACTTGCAACTGCAACCCCACGAAAATGGCGAAGTCACCATCAGCGATCGCGCCTTTTTGGGACGGGAACATCGCTACTGCTTGCAAACCCCCTCGGGACATGAACTCCACGCCCGCAGCGATACGCTTCCCAGTTTACCAGTGGGTACGCGCGTCCGCCTCTCGGCCCCACCCGAAGCGTTGCGGGTTTTCCCTCAAGACAGATGATGTCTTAAGCTGCCACTTCCACATAGGCCGATCGCGTTGTCGGTTGGGGAATATCTAGCCCGTCTAGCTTCATTCCCTCGATATGAAACGCGATCGCCTCGCCCATATTCTGGTCGATCGCTTCGCGAGATTCTCCCGTTGAAACACAACCGGGTAAGTCAGGAGAATAAGCAGAATATCCGGTTTCGGTTTTTTCGATGATAATAAGATACTGCATCATTTCAAGCCTGCTTGTTTGAGTATGCTTGCGAATGTTCCTGGAGCGAGATCGTCACTTGGTTTTCCCGATACTGTCACTAAACCTGACTTCGAGGGCTAGGGGGGCAAGCCCACCCAACAAACCGATGGCGGGTGTAGAATAGAAGCAGTCGAGACGCGATCGCTATGAGCCTTGTTATCCCTGACGACATTTTAACCCAAAGCCGCATGAGCGAAGCCGAAATGCGCCAAGAAATTGCCATTATGCTGTTCGAGAAAGACAAACTCACTCTTGCTGGGGCCAGTCGCTTGGCAGGTATGCACCGCGTCGCTTTTCAGCATTTACTTGCCAGCCGCCACATTGGGTTACATTACGATGTAGACGATCTTGAAGAGGATATCCAAAACCTACGGGAGATGGGTAGATTGTGATAGTTGTCAGCGATACATCTCCAATTAACAATCTGGCAGCCATCGATCTCCTTCATCTTTTACAACAGCTTTACCACACAGTCCTCATTCCCGAAGCTGTTTATCGAGAACTCACCGATCCCAACTTCCCCGTTGCTGGTTCCACTGAAGTACAAAGTTTCGATTGGATTCAAATTCGCCGGGTTAGCAATCGTCGCTTAGTTGAAGAGATCTCTAACGAACTCGATCTTGGAGAAGCTGAAGCGATCGCCTTAGCTGTTGAAATTCAAGCCGATCGAGTGCTGGTTGACGAACGTCGCGGCCGCATTGTTGCAGCTAGGCTCGATCTTAACTATACAGGAATTTTAGGAGTATTGGTAGAGGCGAAAAGTCAAGGCTTTATCGAGCGAGTTACCCCTCTTTTAGATGCTTTAATCCATCGAGCCGGTTTCTGGATTTCCGAACCTCTATACGATCGCATCTTAGAGATCGTTGGTGAAACCAGAAGTTCGTAAATCGCTTGCCAAATTTAAGCGTTTGGATATCGTTCGAGTCATTTATCCGAGGCGGCGATCGTGTCCTCACCCATAGCAGTTGGCCTCGAATCGTGGCACAATAAACAAGATGCTCGACTCTCATACTACATCAATGTCTGCGGCCGCGCCACCCGATGCCCTAGAACGGGCGCTCAAACAATTTTTTGGTTACGATCGCTTTCGTCCCCAACAGCAAGCGATCGTCGAAGGGGCGCTGCAAAATCGCGATCTGCTCGTCGTTATGCCCACAGGGGGGGGAAAGTCGCTGTGCTTTCAACTTCCCGCCCTGCTAAAAAGTGGGGTAACGGTGGTGGTGTCGCCGTTAATTGCCCTCATGCAAGATCAAGTCGAATCGTTACAAAATAACGGCATTGCGGCTACCTTTATTAACAGTACCATTCCTTTAACCGAAGCTCGAGAACGGGCTCGCCTAGTCATGGTGGGGGAGATTAAACTGCTTTACGTTTCCCCGGAACGGTTGCTAAGCGATCGCTTTTTGTTGTTTGTCGATCGCCTGCGCGATCGCGTGGGAATTTCTGGATTTGCTATCGACGAAGCCCACTGCGTTTCGGAATGGGGACACGATTTTCGCCCCGAATACCGTCAGTTAAAACAACTGCGATCGCGCTATCCGGGCGTGCCCGTGATGGCGCTTACCGCTACTGCTACCGAACGAGTGCGCGGCGATATTATCGAACAGTTGGAATTGCAAACTCCAGATATTCATATTGCCAGTTTCTATCGTCCCAATTTACATTACGAAGTCCGCCCTAAAGGTCGCCGCACCTATGTCGATATTGTCAAGATGATTCAAGAAGGCGGTTCGGGGATTATTTACTGCATGAGTCGCCGCCAAGTGGAAGAATTGGCATTTAAATTGCAGCGCGACAATATTTCAGCCCTACCCTATCATGCGGGTTTGGAAGATGCCGAACGTGCAGCCAACCAAACCCGGTTTATTCGCGATGACGTACAAATTATTGTAGCCACGATCGCCTTCGGTATGGGGATTAACAAGCCCGACGTGCGTTTCGTGATTCACTACGATCTACCCCGTAGCTTGGAAAATTACTATCAAGAATCCGGGCGATCGGGACGGGACAGCGAACCCTCGCGCTGCATTCTTTTTCTCAGTTACGGCGACATTAGTAAAATCGAGTGGATTATCTCCCAAAAAGACGATCCCCAAGAACAACGCATCGCCCGCCAACAGTTACGCCGCGTGATTGATTATGCCGATGCTACCGATTGTCGCCAGAGTATTTTACTGCGTTATTTCGGCGAAAATAGTTTAAGCAAATGCGGCAATTGTGACAACTGCAAAACGCCGCAGCAGGAGGAAGACTGGACGCTAGAAGCCATGAAGTTTTTATCTTGCGTGGCTCGCTGTCGCCAA
>CAKZKB010000124.1 GCA_937121005.1 uncultured cyanobacterium
GAGACAAGGGGACAAGGAGAAAGGTTTACGGACTTACAGGACAAAGCCTTCCCTAATCCCTAATCCCTAAAACCTAAAACCTAAAACCTATTCCCGTGCAATTCGATATCGTCACCCTGTTTCCCGAGTTCTTCGCTTCTCCCCTCGCTTGCGGGTTGATGGGGAAGGCTTTGGCAAACGGCATTGCCTCTGTCAATTTAGTCAATCCTCGCGATTTTACCACCGACAAGCACCGTCGCGTCGATGACGAACCCTATGGCGGCGGTGCGGGGATGGTTATCAAGCCAGAACCCCTGTTTGCCGCCATCGAGTCTTTAGCGATTTTACCCCCGCGAGAGACGATCTTTCTCAGTCCGCAAGGGGAACCCATGACCCGAGATCTGTTTCGCTTTTTGGCAAGCGAACGCCAGCAGTTGGTACTTGTCTGCGGAAATTACGAAGGGGTAGACGAACGGGTAATGTCCATCGTCGATCGCGAAGTGTCTTTAGGTGATTTTGTCCTCACGGGGGGCGAAATTCCGGCTTTGGCACTGGTCAATGGCGTGATGCGCTTGCTTCCGGGAACGGTAGGCAAAACAGAATCGCTGCAAGCTGAAAGTTTTGAAGACAATTTGCTCGACTACCCCCACTATACCCGGCCGGCGGAGTTTCGCGGTATGGCTGTGCCGGAAGTGTTGCGATCGGGAAATCACGAAAAAATTGCCCAATGGCGGCGGGAACAACAGTTACAACGGACGCGAGAACGCCGTCCCGATTTGCTCGATCCTGAGAATAGCAAATAAAAAAAGGGAGCGCGATCGCTCCCTCGGGTCAATAACTCTATTTGAAATCGGGCGATGTTTAATCTTCGTCCAAAGCGCTCGGATAGTCTTCGTCCTCGTCCGTTTCGTTGGCTTCTGCTTGCTTGGCTTCTTGCTTGGCTCGCAGTTGCTCGCGGAACTTCTCGGCCATTTCTTCGGCTTTCTCGTAGACAACATCGGGATTTTTCACCATGTCGCCGGGCTCGGGTTCCAACTGCTTGGTAGACAGGGAAATCCGTCCCCGTTCTGCGTCTAAATCGATGATCATCACCTTGACGCGATCGTTGACGTTGAAAACGCTATGCGGCGTGTCGATGTGATCGTGAGAAATTTCGGAAATGTGCAGCAGTCCACTGACACCGCCGATATCGATAAACGCCCCGTAGGGTTTGATTCCCCGCACGGTACCGATGGTCACTTCGCCGACTTCCAAACCGTTCATCTTGTGCTCGACAAGGGCGCGGCGGTGGCTGAGAACTAAGCGGTTGCGTTCTTCATCGACCTCGAGAAATTTGAGGGGCAAATCTTCGCCGACGAGTTCTTCTTTGGGCTTGCGAGTGCTAATGTGAGAACCGGGGATGAACCCGCGCAGTCCTTCGATGCGAACCAACGCACCGCCTCGGTTGGTGGCGAAAACCCCCGATCGCACGGTGGCATCTTCTTCTTGGAGTTGGCGCACTCGTTCCCAAGCACGCATATACTCGATCCGACGAATGGAGAGGGTTAGCTGTCCGTCCTCGTTTTCGTCAGTGAGAATGAAAAATTCTCGGGTTTCGTTCGATTGCAGAACTTCGTCCGGGGCTTCCACCCGGTTGATCGACATTTCCTGCAAGGGGATATAGGCAGCCGTTTTGGCCCCAATATCGATCAGCGCCCCTTTGGGTTCGATGCTGAAAACCGTTCCGGCGACAACATCGCCGGGGCTGAAGTGGTAGTCGTACTTGTCGAGGAGGGCAGCAAAGTCCTCGTGGGTAAAGCCAACGTCTTTCGTGGATGTTTTGGGATCGACCATGCGTGTTGTGTCCTGGATAGAGTCTCCTTAGTAGGGTTTGCTGTGGCAGACAAACGCGATCGGCTCGCGGTACGGAACCGACGGGGCACCGATCGGCGATCGGGTTTTTCCCTGGTAAAATACTATCTTACCTCTTTTGCGATCGTTGTTGTCAGGACGACGATCGCCGGCCAGGGGGCAGGGGGCATCGCGAGCGGCTGCGTCCGCTAGATGTCATCCCAGGGGGCCGCTGAGAACAGTAGTTCCGCGATTCCCAGATTTGGATATTCAACTACACTTTACTAACCAATTTTCTACTTTGAGATTGGGAACGCGAGAAAATTCTCTGATGTTGGCTGTCACCACAGTTAAGTCTAATGCCAGGGCTTGGGCCGCAATCAGCAGGTCGTTTCCCCCAATAGGGGTTCCTTGAGTTTCTAAATAGGCGCGGACTCGAGCGTAACAATTATCCATAAAAGCATCTAAAGAGAGTATATTGATACTGTTCAAAATAATTTCAACTGTAACTATTCAGGTGTCCGATCGCCAAGGGGCGGAGAAACCCGGTTTCTCAAAGGATAAACTCGAATTTTACCTGGCGATCTGCCAGAAACCGGGTTTCTGGCGTTGACCTGAATGCTTACTTTCAACTCTTTCTTTGATGCGAGACGAACCACTTTTCTCTGCCCCAAAGCGTAATTCACAAGCTACAATGATGCTGGTGCAAATTTCATCTTCTCCCACACTTTTAATTTTAGTAAAAATCGTCCCCATTGGATGTTTAACCAAATCGGACAAAATATTGGTGTCAAGTAAATAACGATACTGCACTTGTCTAAAATTCGATCTCATCTAATGGTAGCAGTCCCTTATCGAAATCAGGGAAGTCTTCTTCGAGATCGTCTAAAGTTGCCAGGGTTTCAAGCAGACTAGGACGAGAATAGGGTTCGAGTATTAATTTTTCTCCTTCCTTGCGGACAATAGCTTCTTCCCCTAACAAGAATAGTTCTGGAGGAAGTTGCAAGGTTTGATAATTCCCTTGATGGGTCAATTTAATGCGGTATTCAGTATTCATTTTTCAATTTCTAATTGGAGTTCTGGGTGTCACGGAAACAGATGCCCGCATTCTAGCATTCCAGGGAATGGTTGCGCTTCCCCCCAAACCCCAAATCCCCTAATCCCCTAATCCCCTAAACTAAACCGACGCAGAAGCAGGCGTACCGTTTTCATACCGGGTCGGGGAGGTATGGCCTTGCAGGTCTTCGAGGGTGTCTACGAAGTCGCGAATGCCGCGAAATTGGCGGTAGACGGAGGCGAAGCGGACGTAGGCGACTTCACTTTCGTTTTTGAGGCGATCGAGAACGAGTTCGCCGATTTCGGCGCTGGAGACTTTGCGCTGGTCGCGTTGGTGGAGTTCGGCTTCGATATCATCGACGATCGCGTCGAGGCGATCGAGGGACACTCCGGTTTTTTCGCAGGCGCGAACCATTCCCCGCAAGAGTTTGGAGCGATCGAAGGATTCTCGCTTGTCGTCGCGTTTGACAACGGTGAGGGGAATAAATTCGATGCGTTCGTAGGTGGTAAAGCGACGCTGGCAGCACAAGCATTGCCGTCGCCGCCGAACGCTTTGACCGCCTTCGGTCGATCGCGATTCGAGGACGCGACTATCGGTATGTTCGCAAAAAGGACACTGCACGATAGAGTTTGTCAGAGCGGCTAGCCAAAACGATCGCTCTTACTTTCTACAGTACGGCATAATGCTAAATATGGCAAAGTTGGGGTCGGCAACAGTCGCCAACCCCAAACAAACAGGCGCGATCGCGAGGCTTACTTCCCGATCAGGGGAGGTTCGCGAAAGGCAATGGCAAAAAAGATCAAGCCCAAAGTCAGGGCCAGAACGAGAATATAAACGAGGCTTTCCATGGGAGCGATACCCCTAACTGCGTCAAGGTTCGATCGTAGTTTACCATCGTTGGGGCGATAATCGCGATCGCGCCAATTTCTAGACGACCTTTAGGCGACTTGTCGATCTTCGAGTTGGCGACACCCTTCTAGACCCACGCTAGGATCTTGTTGGTACGCAGCTTCGGGCACCCAGACGCTCAATTTGCGATCGAGGGAGACGCGATAGAGATATTCCACTTCGCCATCGTAACTCATGCCCACGCGCAGGTTAGAGTAGTCGTCTTCGCAAAACTCGAACCCGAAACGGACGACGAGTTGGGCCAGCAAGCATTCGGGGGTGTAGCGGTTTTCTCCGGCGGTGTCGCGTTCTTGCCAAAATCTGTCGAGGAATTTCGTCAGCAGGGGCAAAATTTTGTTGGGGCCGCCGTTGCGACTGGCGTAGATGAACGCGGGATGGTTTTCAACGAGAATGTGACAGGGGGTAGCCATAAGGACGGGTAATGGGAAAACGGACGGATCGATCGCGGATACATAAGCTATCTTAAGTTAAACCTTGTCAACAGCCCGTATCGAAACACTACTTTAACTCGATCGGTACAGTTTGTGGGAGGAGCCGGACGTGAATGCCGCCGAACAAGTCAACAACTTCGCCACCGCCAGCAAAATTGCTGCGGCCGTCAACCTGTTTAAATCCTATTTTCGCGACGCGCGTGCCGATCTCAAGCCTTGGACGAACGATCGGCAAACCCGCGAACTCCTCGATCCCGACTCGATCGACATCGGGTTCCACTTTCCGGGACACTCCCGGCGCTGGAACAGTCGCAGCATTTTAGTCCAAATTCGCTTTTATGAAGATCCCCTCGATCGCCACCGCCGGGCGATCGGCGTGGAGGCCGGAGGGTACGACCACCGGGGCCAGCAGTGGCGGTTCTCGACGGTGGATAACTGGCGCTTTGAAGGGGCCAACTGCCCGGATCCGGAGGTGGGAGAACGCTTAAAACAATTTTGCCAAGAAACCCTCTCGGTGTTTAACAACGATGCGGAGGTGGCTTAATCTCGATCGCTCTTATTTGGGAGTCAGGCAATCCCCTTGCCAAAAAACGTTAGAGTAGAGTGACATCCACGCTGAGTTATCTGGTAATTGACCAATGCCCGTTCTGGCCGCGATCGCCGTTCTCGCCCTTCTCATTGTTGTCCACGAACTGGGACACTTCCTGGCTGCCCGGTTGCAGGGGATCCACGTCAACCGCTTTTCCATCGGTTTTGGCCCCGTATTGCTGCGCCGTCAAGGATCGCAAACGGAGTACGCCATTCGCGCCTTCCCGTTGGGGGGGTTTGTGGGATTTCCTGACGACGATCCCGACAGCGACATTCCTGAAGACGATCCGGACTTGTTACGAAATCGCCCCATTCTCGATCGCGCGATCGTTATGAGTGCGGGGGTAATTGCCAATTTGCTGTTTGCCTATTTCGTCCTGGCGTTGCAGTTAGGCGTGACGGGCGTGCCCGCCGATTTTAACTACGAACCAGGTGTCGCCATTCCGCAAGTGATTTCGACGGATTCTCCGGCCGCGGAAGCGGGAATGCGATCGGGAGATGTGGTACTGAAAGTAGGCGGCCAGCAGTTAGAAGCCTCGGGCGAGTCGATTTTGCGCTTCAAGGAGGCGATCGAAGAAAGTGCGGGGGAACCCCTAGAAATTGTCGTCGAACGCAACAGCACGATCGTCCCTCTGACGGTGACTCCCGAAGCCGATAGCGAGGGTCAAGGTAAAATTGGCGTACAACTTGCGCCCAACGGAACGCCCGTTTACCGTCGCCCGGACGGGTTGGTTCAAATCGTAACCATGGCGGCCGATCGCTTTCAAAATATCTTGGTCGGGACGGTATCGGGTTTCTATCAGTTAATTACCAACTTTCAAGAAACGGCCGGACAGTTGGCAGGCCCGGTAAAAATTGTCGAACAAGGGGCGCGAGTTGCCCAAAGCGATGCCCCGAGTTTGTTCGTTTTTGCGGCAGTGATTAGCATCAATTTGGCCATCATCAATATCTTACCATTGCCGGCCCTCGATGGCGGTCAGCTAGCCTTTTTACTCTTGGAAGGAATGCGCGGAAAACCCGTTCCCACTCACATTCAAGATGGAGTCATGCAGTCGGGTTTGATTTTGTTGTTGGGGTTGGGCATTTTCCTGATCGTTCGCGATACAGTACAGTTGGAAGTGTTCCAACAGTTCAACCGTTAAGGTGAGGAAGTCGATCGAGATATCTAGAGACAATACCTTTTAGGATCTTGAGAATGCGATCGACTTCCAATTTCTCGACGAATTCGCGGGAAAATTCAACGGTCATTGTGGGACGATCGCTGTCGATTTCATCTACTCGCGATCGCGCGAACGTCCACACATCAGCAATGGTATAGCAGCCAAACATTTCTTGCGGAGACTGGTTGTCTTTTTCCCAATTCAAGCGGGCGGAGGCTAACAATTGTCCGTACATTTGTCCGATGGGGTTTTGGCTTTCAAAGCCTTTTTTGGCTTCGACAACGACTAAAAATGGTGTTTCAACTGTGCCAGAAACGCAGTTTCCCAGTATGCCATCGGCGATCCCTTCTAGGATAAATTGCGGGTATTTTGCCGATAGGGAAACCTCGGCCCAGGCTTGGATAGAGTCTCGTTCGGCGAGTAATAATAAGGGATAAATTCCCCTGGCCCAAATGGTGGCTTCGTTCATTAGATGGGTTTGGTAATTAAGCAGACGAGACTGAATTTCTTCGACTTGCAGGCGATCGCGATTGCTCAATTCGATCGCATCAACGTTCGTCCATTCATAATTGCCTACGCCGCGTTCTTGCAGGTTGACGCAGCGCCGCACATCAGCTAGGCTAAGGTTAGAAAGTTTGAAGGTTTCCATTATCCGAATTTCCTACCATTTAGGAAAGCGACTGGCAAATGCGATCGACGATAGTATCGGGATCCTCACCAATATCTACCGCGATCGCGTCTTCGGGTTCTTCCAGGGCATCAAATTGACTTCGCAACATTTCCGGCTTCATAAAATGGTTGTCTCGCTGCTGCATTCGCTGTAGAATTTTGGTAAACTCTCCTTTGAGATAGACCAACTGCACTTGCGATCGCTCGCTGCCTAGCAAACAGCGATAGCGAGATTTGAGGGCAGAACAGGCGAGAACTGTAGGCCGATCGCAGTCTAACCACAGGTCGATTTGCGATCGCAATATCTGCAACCAAGGGGCGCGATCGTTGTCATTGAGTGGCATTCCGGCACTCATTTTTTCGACATTTTCTGGCGGGTGAAAGTCATCCGCGTCCGCAAACTGCCAACCCAAGCGATCGGCCAGTTTTTGGGCGATCGTCGTTTTTCCCGAACCGGAAACGCCCATAACAATAATGACATCGACGGACATTTTTTTCTACTGAAATCAGTCGCTACGCTCCAATTAAAAATTAAAAATTAAAAAATGGAAAGCCGTAATTTTGAACTCTGAATTCTGCGGAAAGTCGGGGGTGTAGATTTTCTTCCCCCCGAACTTTCCAAGACGAATTTTGAATTCCTCGTAGAGGTAGGCGAATGCTTCGCCCGCCCAAGCGATCGGGTTGTAGCATCGATCGACCGGATTTCATCTCAGAATATCATCTATCGGTAGCTGTACGGGAGACGCGATCGCGTTTGTCGCCTGCAAGTCTCTACCTGCTTGGCTTTGGGGCGATCGGTGAAAAAAGGGATGGATGACCAAGGATATCCTGGGTACAAGCCCCAGAATTTATTCGTGGACAACGAACGAAAGCGAAGCATCCCCCCAAGCCCCTGGCTTTAGACATGGGGTCTAAATTTTTAATTTTTAATTTTTAAT
>CAKZKB010000125.1 GCA_937121005.1 uncultured cyanobacterium
CGAACCATTGATGCTCTACAATTAAACTCAGACGATGTAATTTGTGCGGGCGATACGCTCAACGATCGATCGCTGTTTGAAACCGGATTGAAAGGAATTGCCGTCGGCAACGCCGAACCCAAACTGGTCGAACGCATTCAAACCCTAGACAACGTTTATCACAGCACCGCCCCCGGTGCGGCGGGAATTTGGGAAGGTCTAGAGCATTACGGAAAACAATTTTAACTGTTCCGTAGCGATTCGCCATTTCCATTTTACCCCTTTTGTTGCTTACTGAAACCTCAACCATGAAATCTTCCTTAGTCATTTTGTATCACCGCGAACCTTACGACGAGACGGTCGAAAACGGAGTCACGCGCTACTTACCGAAAAAAAGCCCTAACGGGATCGTTCCCACCCTCAAAAGTTTCTTTTCTAACGTCAGTCAAGGCACTTGGATCGCGTGGAAGCAAGTCAACGCCAAGCAACGGGCCCACTTCCAAGAACGAGTGGAAGTGGAAGGAGAAGGAAACTATAACGTCCGTCGCATTCCCCTAACCGCAGACCAAGTTAAACACTTCTATCACATCACCTCTAAAGAGGCATTTTGGCCGATTCTGCACTCGTTTCCCTATCACTTCACCTACGAAACCTCCGACTGGGAAAACTTTAAAACCATTAACCTGATGTTTGCCGAAGCCGCTTGCGACGAAGCGGCCGACGATGCCTTAATTTGGGTGCACGACTACAACTTGTGGCTGGCTCCAGGCTACATTCGGCAAATGAAACCGGACGCTCGCATTGCCTTTTTCCACCATACACCGTTCCCCTCGGTGGACATTTTCAACATTTTGCCCTGGCGAGAAGCGATCGTCGATAGCTTGCTGTGCTGCGATATCGTCGGCTTCCACATTCCTCGCTACTCGGAAAACTTTGTTAATGTCGCTCGCAGCGTCCGGGAAGTCGAAGTCGTGAAAACCTCTTCTGTCCCCGAGCATATCACGCCAGTGGGTACGGCTCTGGCAGAACCGGAAATGATTAGTCAACTGCGCTATAAGGGCCAGTTAGTGAACGTGGATGCCTTTCCGGTAGGTACGAATCCCGAATACATTCTCTCGGTGGTGAACGCGGAAGATACCAAAAAACGCCTCGAAGAAATTAAATCGGAATTAGGCGATGTCAAACTGATTGTCGCCGCCGGTCGGGTTGATTACGTGAAAGGCAACCGCGAACTGCTAGAAGCCTACGGTCGCTTGCTGGAACGCCGTCAAGATTTGCACGGCAAAGTGAAGCTGGTAATGACTTGCGTGCAAGCGGCTTCGGGAATGCGCGTTTACAAAACAGCGCAAAACCAAATCGAGCAATTGGTGGGTAAAATTAACGGTCGCTTTGCCACTTTAGATTGGCAACCGATTATGTTGTTTACCCAACCCGTCCCCTTCGCCGATTTGATGTGCTACTACAAAGCGGCCGATATTTGCTGGACGACTCCTCTCCGGGATGGCTTGAACCTGGTGGCTAAAGAGTACGTGATTACCCACGAAAAAGGCGATGGTGCTTTAATTCTCTCCGAGTTTGTGGGTGCTGCTGTGGAAATGCCCGAGGCCATTTTGACCAATCCGTACTCCATGGATAAAATGGACGATGCCATCGATAAGGCTTTGGAAATGCCTATCGAAGAGCGTAAAGAGCGCATGGCGAAAATGTACGACACTGTGACCAAGTACGATGTGAAGTATTGGGGCGATCGCCTGTTCGAGATCTTCGAGCACACCCAACACGAAACCACTGAGAAAAAAGAACCCGCCGCCGTCTAGTTAGAATTTCCCCCTTCTGTCCCCTTTTGCGAGGGAAAATAGAAGGGGGATTATTTTTCGTTGCCCGTTGGCCCCTAAGTACAAAGCGCTTATATAGCATTTCCCGGAAAAGTGCGGTACAGTAAAACCCTTGCTATGACTGCGTTTCATGCCCAACTGAGTGCAAATTTAGATTTGCTAGGATAGGTCAAACTTGACATATTGTTTAAGTCCTATTATAATAAAGTAATATTTGTCGAGTGTCGAGATGAGGTAAGTTAATTATGTTCGACGGTAGATTTCCAGAACCGCTAACAAATATAACGCCTAAAATTCGTGAAAAAGTTAGGAACGAGTGGCAAGGCCCCTTTGGTAAAGGAACGACGGATACTAAATCTGATGAAAGTTCGTTTCAGTTCATTTATGCTAACTGTAAATCTTTTAATGAGGCTATGAAGCCTAAATATAAAATTATTATAGGAAGGAGAGGGAGTGGAAAAACTGCCCTGCTTAAGCGTATAAAACTTTATAGCAATTATGACATTAAAATTGAGTGCAAGAAGCAAGACTTGATTGCATGGATGGATCGAAGGATCGATCCGGAAAGCAACTATTTATTAATCGAACCTTATCAATTAGAATGCGAGAAATATTTTTGGAAGCTTGTTTTTCAAGAAGTATCGAATCAAATTCAAGCCGAATCCAAATCCATAGATATTTTTTTGGAAAAAGGAAAATCATTTTTTGAAAAGATTTGGTTTGGAATAGTTAGTTGGGCTAAACAAAATCAAAAATCCACAAGTTGGATTCAGGGTCTTGCATCAAACCTTATTGTACAATTTACGGAGAATGAAGACAAAAAGTTTGCGCGAGCTAAAGAAGAAGCAAAAAAATACTTAGAAGATCGAAGTGTTGTTATCTTGATTGACAGCCTCGAAGAGTATACATTTGAAACTGAGCATTTGCAGAAAATTTTTTCTGCTATTTTACTGGCAGTAGGCAGCTTTGAAGACGAGGGAAATTTTGCTGTTAAGTGCTTCTTTCCCTCGGAATCTTATTCAAATCTGACAAAATACCCTGGTAATTGGGGAAAAATTAGTCGATATATTACATTTCTTCGCTGGACAGAGGAGGAACTGCTGGTAATGCTGTGTAAAAGGCTTGCCTTCTATCTCTATTGCAATCGTTACCTTAACATTGATACGCTTTCTAAATTTGATGACGTGGGCTATTCGCTTACTTTCTGGCAAAACTATTTTTCGAGCACTGTTGAAAATACTGTATTTAAAGTGGATGAAGTCTCAATCTTGTATATTTTGAGGCATACACAAATGGCTCCCAGGCAGGCAATTAGGCTTTGCAACAAGATCTCAGATTGTGGTCATACTTACTTTCCAAATGCTATTATTCCGAAAAAAATAATTTCTCAAGGCGTTGCTGTGGAAGAAAAAGGTTTGTGTAGGGAAGTTTTTGGGTCTTTTAAAGATATTTATCCAAATGCTGAGGAGTTTTGCGATGAATACTTGAGTGATTTACCCATGAAATTATCCCTTAGTGAACTAAGAAGCTTTCACAATCGAATCTTCTCAAATGCTAGTCCTCAAAACAGGAAAAAATATGATATTTACAGCGAGTTTAATTTTTTTCAGAGAATGTTGTGCGAGCTAGGTATTTTTGGAAAAGAACATGATGACTGTTCAAAACATTCGACCTACTGCCTTGCAATTTTTGAGCCAAATGAAGATCATGAGCTATCTATTGGTCAAGATGAATACATATA
>CAKZKB010000126.1 GCA_937121005.1 uncultured cyanobacterium
CCCAGTCATAGCAAGGGTTTTGCCGTACCGCACCTTATTGGGAGAGGCTATAAACACGGATGAGTTGTTGGAAAAAATTGTATATCTCTCGAAGATGAATTAGGATATACACAGGTATCTCCTGGTAATATCTTACATGAGGCAGAGCCTCTAGAATAGCATTCCCACCGCAGAGCCAGGGAACGAGGGGATGGGAAACGTCGATGTAGGGGCTAAGCATTCGCACAAGTCAACGAACAATTCTACGGGTAACTCTGTTGGTGAATGCTTCGCCCGCCCAGGTGTATCGGATTGTAGCGTTGACTAACCGAATTTCATATTACCCAATTACCCGTCAATTTCTCCATATCGATACCCATTCGGACAAATCGTGGAAGCGTGCAGTCGAGCTCCGGCAAAATTTACCTTTTGGGCCCGAAAAAAGTTAGAACCTCGGAGTTTAGCTCCCGTCAAGTTCGCATATTCTAAATTAGCGGTACTCAAGTCAGCCCCCGTTAAGTCTGCATCGGCCAGATCGGCACGATACAAATCCACCCCTTGTAACTGCGCGGCGCTCAAATTGGCCCCGCGCAGGTTGGCGTAGCGCAAGTTGGCATACATTAAACTGGCACGAGACAGATCGGCTCTAGATAGATCGCTACGGTACAATTGAGTATTTCCTAACTCAGCTTCCACCAGCACGACGCGAGCCAAGCGCGCCTGAGACAAATTGGCGTAAGGCAAGTACACTCGAAAGAGGTGGCTTGCTTGCAAATCGATCTTTCGCAAGTCCGTGTCGAACAGATTTGCGCCTTCGAGGTCGATCGCGCCAAACTGTCTTTGGCCGCGAGCGTATCGATCGAGCAGGTCTGATGCACTGAGACGTTGCATATTCCGACGAATATCCAGCACAAAGCGCCGCCGCTAGGGGGAGTGGCGCAAGAGAGTAAGCATAATTGCTCATCACTATTTCCAATGTAAAGTCATGTAACAAAAATTCGCGAAATTTAATTTTTGTTTAACGTCCCTATCTATTTGCCGATGTCCGATCCGCCTATTTCTCTGTCCTGGCACTACCACGAACGCACCAAGTACGACCCCGAGACGATCGCCCGTCAAGGGAACGATCTCGACTGGGACAGCCAGCCCGACCCATTTAAGACCTACAAGCTAGGCAAAACCATCGACTTGGCGGCGGAGTTGCGATCGCCCTCTAGCGACCGTTTGGGGCGACTGTCGCGGCTGCTGCGCCTCACCTACGGACTGACGGCGAAAATCCGCACCCTCTCGGCCCCGATGTTTTTACGCACGGCCCCGTCGGCGGGGGGACTGTACCCGGCGGAGGTGTATCTGGTGTCCCGAGGCTTGCCCGAACTGACGGCGGGACTGTACCACTACCAACCCCAACCCCATTCCCTGCTGCGGTTTTGGGACGGAGACGTTTGGGGAGAGTTACAAAAGTCTACATTTTGGCATCCAGCGTTAGAAGACACCCAACTGGCGATCGTGGTGACGGCGATTTTTTGGCGCAGTGCTTGGCGCTACCGCGATCGCGCCTATCGCCGCATCAACCTGGATATCGGTCACTTACTCGGTAACATCGAACTGGCCAGTTCCGTCCACGACTACCGGGCCCATTTTATCGGTGGGTTTGCCGATACCAACGCCGACGCGCTGCTGTATCTGGATCCGGACGTAGAAGGCACCATGGCGATCGTCCCGCTTGCGGACTTAAACGATATCCAACAGCATATCTCGCCGGGGCCGAGCGCCCTGGCCTCCGATACCCAAACCGACTACCGCGACATTCCCGACGGTCAACTGCTGGCCGCCTTGCACCAAGCGACGCAAATTGATACCGACACCGACGCATTGCAGCCGAATTCGGAAGCGGCCGTTGAGGATAAATATAACTTTCCATTTTGCAGTAAAATTGGAACCAGTAGCCGACCGATCGACTGGGGAGAAAATCTGTCGGGCTTAGAGATTGCCATCCTCAAACGGCGATCGACCCGAGCCTATAGCGGCGCATCTTTATCGTTAGCGGAACTCAACTTTTTACTCGATTTTACCTACCAACCCCAACACTACGTCGAGCAAGGCCTCGATAACGCGCCTGACTATTTCGATCTGTCGTTGGTCGAGACGTTTATTGCCGTTTCTGCCGTTGAAGGGTTGGACGATGGCTGCTATTATTACGCTCCCTACAGCCAAGAATTGCGCCAAGTCCGGTTTAAAAACTTTCGCCGGGAACTGCATTTTCTCTGTTTGGGACAAGATTTAGGTCGAGACGCGGCGGCGGTGGTGTTTCATACTGCCGATCTGGCCAAAGCGGGGGAAAAATGGGGCGATCGCGCCTATCGTTACCTGCATTTAGATGCGGGACATTTAGGACAGCGACTCAATTTGGCAGCCATGCGGTTGGAGTTGGGAGCCAGTGGGATTGGTGGCTTTTTCGATAACTACGTCAACCAAGTCCTCGGCATTCCCGATGACGAAGCCGTACTCTATGCTACCACTTTAGGTCGGCCGCGATCGTACTAAATTCAGTTTAACATCTCTCGGGTGCAACAATCCATCAATGGGATCTACCGTAAAAACAATGTTAGTTTCAGGCTATCAGATTACGAGCAAGCTCTACGAAAGTGCCAACTCTTTGGTCTATCGAGCCATACGACAGCACGATGGCGTGGGAGTCGTGCTTAAGGTGCTCAAACCCGACTATCCCACTCCGGCGGAATTGGGACGATACAAGCAAGAGTATCGCTTTCTCAAACAGCTAGAAATGGACGGTATCGTGCGAGCTTATGCCTTAGAAAAGTACCAAAACGGCTTGGCGATCGTCCTCGAAGATTTTGGCGGTCAATCTCTGGCCGACTTGAGAAAAAAGCGATCGTTGAGTTTGAGCGAATTTCTCAATCTCTCCATTCAGATTACAGAAATTTTAGCCGAAATTCACGAACGCCATATCGTCCACAAGGATTTAAATCCGGCTAATATTGTTTTTAATTCAACCACCGGACAGGTGAAAATTATCGATTTTGGCATCGCCACCGAACTGTCCCAACACAGCACTTCGTTTAAAAATCCTAACCTTCTCGAAGGAACCCTAGCTTATATGTCTCCCGAACAAACGGGACGCATGAATCGTGCCATCGACTATCGCACGGATTTTTATTCTTTGGGAATTACGTTTTACGAATTGTTGACGGGAAGACTGCCATTTGACAATGCCGATCCGATGGAGTTGGTACACTGTCACCTAGCCAAGTTACCACCGCCACCGAATCGCGTCAACCCGGACATTCCTAAGCCAATTTCTGATATTGTTATGCGATCGATCCAAAAATCGGCCGACGATCGCTATCAGAGTGCTTGGGGAATTCAAGCGGATTTAGTAGTCTGTTTGATGCAGCTAGAAGCGTCACTTCCCATAGAAGAAATTGTCGCCGGAGAAAACGATGTTTCCAGCCAGTTTCAGATCCCGCAAAAATTATACGGCCGCGAGAGCGAAGTGCAAACTCTGTTGAATGCGTTCGAGCGTGTCAGCCGGGGCAATTACGAATATTTAGAGGGCGATCGCCTCTCGGAAATCGTTTTGGTTGTCGGTCATTCTGGCATTGGCAAATCGTCTCTGGTGCGAGAACTTTACAAGCCAATTACGCGCCGCAAAGGGTATTTTATTTCGGGAAAGTTCGAGCAGTTTCGTCGCAACGTTCCCTATTCGGCAGTGATTCGAGCCTTCTCAGAATTGGTCAAACAGTTGCTAACGGAATCGGAAGAGAGTTTGCGAGTTTGGCGAGAGCGAATTTCGTTGGCAATTTACCCTTACGCCAGTGCGATTATTGAGGTTATCCCGGAAGTCGAATCTATACTTGGCAAGCAACCGGAAAGCGAACGCTTAAGTTCGACAGAATCGCACCATCGCTTCCAAGAAACCTTTAAGAATTTTATTCGCGTTTTTTGTCGCAGCGATCGACCGTTGGTTTTGTTTCTCGACGATTTGCAGTGGTCGGATTCGGCGACGCTGAATTTAATTCAATCTTTAATTGCCGACGATCGCGTTCCTTATTTGTTGCTCATTGGAGCCTATCGCGATAACGAGGTTGAAGGCATCGGTGGCGATTTTGTGCATCCGTTGGCGCTGGTTTTGGAGTCGCTTCGCAAGCAAGGTGTGGTACTCAATCGCATCTGTTTATCTCCGTTGCCGTTTGACGCGATCGCTCGTTTGGTTGCCGATACGCTAAAAATGGATATTGAAAACGTGCGATCGCTCGCAGATTTAATTTTACGAAAAACCAACGGCAATCCGTTCTTTGTCAGTCAATTTTTGAAAACGCTCTACCAAAAAGCGCTGATTCGCTTCGATTTTGAAACCCTTAGTTGGCAGTGGGATCTC
>CAKZKB010000127.1 GCA_937121005.1 uncultured cyanobacterium
TGTTTGTTTTGTTCCCCATTTATTGCCATGTGACAGTTTGGGTGCGGAATGTGGGTTACCGGGCAATGGGCAAGAAACCGGGTTTCTGGACACCCCCTGAATGCTTACGAAAATTTAGTAGGGGCAATTCGCGAATCGTCCCTACAGTGGGTTGCTTCGATTTATCTTATGCGCCGATCGCAAAATTTGTCCGGCCAAAATTGCCGCCCCAAATCCATTATCAATGTTAACAACACCGATACCGGGAGCGCAAGAATTGAGCATGGTTAATAACGCCGCCAACCCCTTAAAACTGGCTCCATAGCCAACGCTAGTGGGAACGGCGATGACGGGACAATCGACTAAACCGGCGACAACGCTAGGCAATGCGCCTTCCATTCCAGCGACAACAATTGCCACGTCTGCGCTGTGAATTAAATGCAAATTGTGCAGCAAGCGATGGATGCCCGCAACGCCCACATCCCACAATCTCGACACTCGAAAACCGAATAATTCGGCGGTGACGGCGGCTTCTTCGGCGACGGGAATATCGGAGGTTCCAGCAGTGACGATCGCGATTTCTCCAGGAAATTTCGGCTGCAACTCTTCGGGGACGATGGCGCAAATGCGGGCGGGAGGATAGTATTTGAGGCCGGGAACTCGCGCTTTTAAATGTCGAAATACATCGGGTTCGACGAGGGTAGCAATAATGGCCAGATCGCGCCCCAGTTCCCGATTTTGGCGCTGCATGGCTTCGATAATGGCCACGATTTGTTCTGGGGTTTTACCCGCCCCCCAAATCACCTCGGGGAAGCCGTTGCGCCGAGCCCGATCGCGATCGACTTTAGCAAATTCGCCGACGGATTCGTAGCCTAAAGATTTGATTTTGTCAAGGGCAGCGTCGGGAGAAATGTTCCCGGTAGCAATGGCATCGAATAGGGTTTTTAATGAGTCGAATTCGGACATAATTAGGATTTGGATATCGGCTCGACTCCCGCCATATCGAGAATATTGGGAATCAGATCTTCTTTCTTAATTGCCATTAGGTGAACGCCACGACACAGTTGGCGTGCCAGACGCACTTGTTCGGCGGCGATCGCCATGCCTTCTTGTAGGGGATCGGTGGCGTTGGCGAGGCGATCGATAATCTCGTCGGGAATGTGTACGCCGGGGACATTCTTTTTAATAAATTTGGCGTTCTTGGCTGATTTTAACAGAAAAATTCCTGCGAGAATGGGTTTGTCTACACCAGCCGCGACTTCGGACATGAATTTCTCTAGGCGATCGAAGTCTGTCACCATTTGGCTTTGGAAAAACTGCGCTCCCGCTTTCAGTTTGCGCTCGAAACGACGCTGCAACCCCGACCAACTGTCCAGTTGCGGATCGACGGCGGCTCCGGCGAATAAATTTGTCGAGCCGTCAGGGAGTTTTTTATCGTTACTATCTACCCCCGAATTGAGCTTGCCGATTGTTTCGAGCAGGCGCACGGACTCGCAATCAAAAACGCTTTTGGCTTTGGGATGATCTCCGGCTTTCACCGGATCGCCCGTGAGTGCTAAAATATTTTGAATCCCTAGTGCTTGTGCGCCCATCAAATCCGCTTGCAAGGCGATCCGGTTGCGATCGCGGCACGCCATTTGACATATCGGTTCGATGCCGTATTGCAGTAAAATAACCGAAGCTGCCAGAGGCGACATTCGCAGTACGGCGCGAGATCCGTCCGTGATGTTGACGGCGTGAACTCGTCCTTTTAATGTCTTGGCAACCTTCACCATGCGATCGCTGTTTCCACCTTTAGGCGGCGACACTTCTGCGGTAACTAAAAAGTCTCCGGCGATCGCGGCATCTCGAAATTGGGATAAAGTCATAGAATTTTAGGTAAGGTAAGGATTATCTCTTAGTTTCCCCCTCGTTGCGTTCCTCTGGGACGCAACGAACTGCGGAGGCTCCGCCTCCATTTTACATGAGGCAGAGCCTCAACAATTACGTTCCCTGGCAGAGCCAAAGGAACGAGGGGAATAGGATGGGATTAAAGCGGTTTGGAGAATCCCATAGCCGATTTTACCCGATCGAGGGTCGCATTGGCGATCGCTTCGGCATTCTCTCGACCCTGACGCAACACCGACTCTAAATAAGCGCGATCGCTCTGGATGTCATTATACTTGTCTTGAATCGGTTTGAGGGCCGCGATCGCCGTTTCGGTTAACAAGGGTTTGAACTGTCCCCATCCCATGTCACCGCATTCGCTTTGTACCGCTTCTTTTGTTTTCCCTGACAGCAGTTGATACAAGGTTAGCAAATTGTGGCACTCGGGGCGATCGGGGTTGTCAAATTCCAAACCGCGTACCGGATCGGTTTTGCACCGCTTGATTTTCTTGGCGATCGCATCCGGCGGATCCAGTAAGTTAATGCGACTCATTTCCGAGGGGTCGGATTTCGACATTTTACTGGTTCCGTCGGTTAAACTCATTACCCGCGCCCCGCTTTTTTGAATCAACGGATCGGGGAGTTTTAAGATAGGAGAATCGGGATTGCCAAACTGATGGTTAATGCGAATGGCAATGTCTCGCGTCAGTTCGATGTGCTGTTTTTGGTCTTCGCCAACGGGGACTTTATCAGCATCGTAGAGTAAAATATCGGCCGCCATCAATACCGGATAGTCGAGCAATCCCGTCCCTACATTTTCCCCTTGTTTGACGGCTTTTTCTTTGAATTGAATCATCCCTTGCAGCCAATTAACCGGGGTGATACAGTTGAGCAACCAAGTTAGTTCGCTGTGGGCGCTAATGTGGGATTGGATGAAAATGTGCGAGTCGTCTAGTTCGATCCCGCAGGCGAGATACAAGGCGGCGATCGCGTAGGTATCGTTCGCCAATGTTGTCGGATCGTGGGGCACGGTGATGGCGTGCAAGTCCACGACGCAAAAGTAATTTTCGTACTCGTGCTGTCGATCGACCCAATTGCGAATGGCCCCTAAATAGTTGCCTAGATGCAGGTTTCCGGTGGGTTGGACTCCCGAAAGGACGCGCTGTTTGCCCATAAATCTCGTGCTGGCGATCGAAATGCACTCTATTGTAACTCACTCGGGGCGATCGCGTAACCCATTGCGGTGTAGCATGGTAAGGATTTATTGAGGGAACCACTTAGCTTGACAACATTTGATGCTCTTCAGCATATTTGCGAAGAGCGCGATTGACGGACTCTGAATCGGGAAAAAGCTGATGGAGTTCGGGGTCGATCGTCACTAGGTTGGTTCCGGCTCGATAGCGACTTGCATATTTGCCGCGTTCTCCCGATTTAACGAGCTCCGGTGGATATTCAGATCGGAGTGTATCTTCATTGCTCATACCCTTTGCGCTCCTGACGAGTCATTCGCTACGCTCCAATTCGTCTTGAAAAGTTTGGGGGGAAGAAAATCTACACCCCCAACTTTCCGCAAAATTCAGAATTCAAAATTAAGGACGCTCTGCCTCCAGTTTACATGAGGCGGAGCCTCTGTGGGACGTTCTCCGGCAGAGTTACAGTTCGCGAGCAAGATGCTCGCACTACCAAGCAGACATCGCGATCGTCCCGAGCTATAATGGACGGAGCGAGTGGAGTCAGTAGGATGGCAAATCCAGAACATTTAGCGATCTTGCGGCAAGGGGTCGAAGTTTGGAATCAATGGCGCGAAAGTAACGGATCGTTAGTTCCTCCCGATCTAAGTGGAGCCGATCTTAGGGGGATTAACCTTCAAGGAGTCAACTTGAAGTATGCGAATCTCAGTAACACCGATCTTAGTAATGCTAATCTCAGCGGTGGCTCTAAACTCATTAGGGTCAGACTTACTAAAGCTAACCTTGTAAAAACCAACTTTAGTGGTGCTGATTTTGGTGAGTTCTCTGATTTTACAGAGGCTAATCTTACGGAGGCTGACCTTAGTGAATCTAATCTCCACTGCGCGATTTTTGAAAATACTCTCATTGAAAGAGCTAACCTTAAAAAAGCCGATCTTACTAGAGCAAACTGTATAAAATCCAACCTTCAAAATAGCAATCTAGAAGAAGTGACGATGGAGGGAGCTATATTAGAAAAAGCAAATCTTGAAATGTGCTTGCTCACACAAGCCAACTTAAAAGGGGCTAATTTTCGAGGGGCTAATCTTTTTTACACTTCCCTTGTAGAAGCTGAAGCACATAGCACAGACTTTCGAGGTGCAATCTTGACCAAGGCTTGTATCAAAAATTGGTATATTACTACTCAAACTAAACTTGATGGTGTTCTGTGTGATTATGTTTATCTTGAAGTGATTGGGTTTCTCGTACACCAATCAAAACATAAATCAAAAACTATATCGGAAATAAAACTTAATTTTGAAGATCGCCGACCTCGCGATCCCAACAAAAACTTTGCTCCTGGCGAGTTTGCGAAACTGTTCCAAATTTCGTTTGAAACGATCGACCTCTTTTTCCAAGACGGTGTAGACTGGCAAGCCTTCACCGCCTCCTTTTTGAACGTTCGTGCCGAAAATGAAGATGCGGAGATGGAAATACAGACGATCGAAAATACAGGCGACGGCATTCTTGTCAAAGTTCGCACCACTGAGAAAGCAGATAAAGGCGCGATCGAGGGTAACTTTTGGCAAGGTTACGAATTTGCTCGCAAACAGCTACAGGAGAGCTACGATGCTAGATTGAGTGACAAAGACTCTGAGATTAACCGCTTGTTTTTGTTGGTTCAACAACAAAGCCAGCAAATTGTAGAACTGGGAAAACAGCCGAAATACGACCAACGCAATTCAAATTTTCCGGGTGGCGTTGCCGACACCAATTATGGTAAAATGGTCGAGACACAAAACAACAGTCAAGGGGATATTTACAACCAAAGCGGCAACATTGGCATCGGACACAACGAAGGGACGATCGCGGATGATGCTAAAGCTGGTGGCATCATTGACGAAGAAAGACGATCGTCCGAGGGATAATCTGGGTAATTAATGTTCTACGAGAGTTTTCGCCAAATTTCCCTCTACCCACTTGACCCGGCGATCGAGGGCCACCCGTTCGATCGAACTCGCTAACCGCAAGGCCCGCAGGGCTT
>CAKZKB010000128.1 GCA_937121005.1 uncultured cyanobacterium
AAATCACGATACTCACGTTTTCGCTGCGTTCGATTAAGTCGCGAAAAATGACATCGGGAACGAGATTTTTGGTATCGACAGCCACCCAACTATTGGGGTATAAAAATTCGTAGCCGTCATAACCGTCAGCATAGCTTTGCAGTCCGCCTGTGGGGCCGGCGCATCCGGCGATCGCGAGGCTGACAACAACGAGAAAAAGGGCAGCAATTCGTTTCCACATGGCTTTGATAGGGGCAACTCCACCATTATAGTAGCGTTTGTCACAAAAATAGTAACTATTCAGAGGGAAAGGGGGGCAGACTATAAAGCTGAATGCAAACAAGCTGACAACGATATGGCAATCGAATAGAGAGATGCTTGACTTCGCTCTCAACTTGATGATAGACTAGAAGTGTTGTCATTTTAATGGCGATTTTATGAAAACTATTTTCCTCCATATCGGAACTCCAAAAACGGGTTCGACAACCATTCAAAAACTCCTCAGCTACAATCGAGATCGATTGCTAAAGCTCGGCTATTTTTATCCATTTCAAACATTTTCACATGGGTCGCTTGTATATCTAGCGAAAAACGATCGATGTCCATTTGACCTGCAACCGAAGAGTTGGCAAGAGGTGCACGATACAATCGACCAGTCAGAGTGCAATAACATTATTCTTAGTTCTGAAGGGTTTTTCAATCTTGGACTCAATCTCCAACACTTAGAAAACTTAAGACAACAACTCGATCGTTATTACATCCGGATCGTTGTCTTTTTGAGACGGCAAGATTTATATTTCGATTCGCTTTACTGTCAGCATATCAAAACAGGAGATATTTCCTGTGATATAGACTTTTATTTTGATTGGTGCTTGCAGAAGAGTAAGCACCAATACTTTGATTGTCTTCTGGCTTGGAAAGATGCTTTTGGTGGAAATGAAAATATGTGCGTATTACCTTTTGAAAAGTCAAGTATTTCCAATTTACGAGAAACTTTTTTGCACGCTGTGGGAATTGATTGGGATATTAGCTGGATGCAAAACGAATCCTTAAATATCAAACCTTCTTTAGATCAATTTCGGGCAATCAAGTTTATGAACTTCTCCTTCGCCCACTATTTAGCGTATGAGATTCCAGGCTGGCATGGCTTAAGCAACAAATTTCAATTTTCCTCAAAAATTATCAACCCATTTTTAAAATATTCTCAGGGCTGGCCATCACCAACCCATTATAAGATCCTTCCCTATGATAAGGCTTACCAGCTTTTAGAGCAATGTGAATTATCCAATACTCAAATTGCCAATATCTTCTTAGAAAGGAGTGACGGACAGCTATTTTACGAAGAGCTAGAAGAGTACAAGTGTGAGGACTTAAGCGTTGAAAATTTGAGCCGAGATAAACTCATCGATTTGTGCTACTTTCTAAAAAGCCATCAAGATCGCCGATTCCAAGAGATCGGCGATCGCAGTTTCACCCCTGAAATTCGCCGTTTAGCTGAATGCAAACAAGCTGATGAAAACTTTGCGATCGAATTGGGGGAAGGCTAGTAGCTAGTAGGTTGGGTTGAAGCATGAAAACCCGTTGACAACGCATCAACGCGACAACGAACAACGAACAACGGTACATTTGTAGGTTGGGTTGAAGCATGAAAACCCAACAACCGCGCATTGACGACGTTGGGTATCGTTCCTCTACCCAACCTACGGGAAATGAGATCTCGATCGACTTACCCAAAACCCAGTCAGGGCGCTAGTTTTGATAATTTTTAATTTTTAATTTTTAATTTTTAATTGAAACTGGGTTAACATAGAAGTAGCTCTATTCCCAGAGTCTATAACACGATGCTGAAAACGCAACTCATCGGACTGAAGGCCGAACAGTTTCGCCATCCGTTCGATCTCGAAGCCACCAATACCCTCAAGCAAATTCCCGGACTCGATACCGTCGTCCGCACGCTTCTCGGCGGTTTGGGCGAACGGTTGATGTTCGTCGATAATATCGCCTCTAGCGTCCGCGTCAGCGATCGCCAGCTTCCCCACCTCCACGATCTGCTCGTCGAAGCCTGCGCGATTTTGGATTTAGAACCGCCCCAACTTTACATTAAACAGCATCCGGTTCCCAATGCCTACACCTTCGCCATGCGCGGCGAAAAACCGTTTATCGTCATGCACACCTCGCTGGTGGATATGCTCGAACCCCCGGAAATTCAGGCGGTTATCGCCCACGAACTGGGACATCTCAAGTGCGAGCACGGCGTATACTTGACCCTAGCCAATATTATCATGCTGGCTGCCGGGCAGATCCCCACCTGGGGGGCCGCGATCGCCCAAGGGTTGCAAGCCGAGATCCTCAACTGGCTGCGCTGTGCTGAGTTTACCTGCGATCGCGCCGCGCTGCTGGCGGTACAAGAACCGAAAGTCGTCATGTCGCTGCTGATGAAACTTTCGGGGGGATCGGTGAAACTGGCTCCCATGCTCAATTTAGACGCATTTCTCGAACAAGCCCGCGACTACGAAGATCTCGATCGCGATCGCCTAGCGCAAATGCTGAAAGTGGCGCAAACAGAGCAACTCACCCACCCGGTGCCCGTCCTGCGCGCCAAGGAGATCGATCGCTGGGCCAGTTCCCAAAATTATCGGGGGTTGCTAAATGGCAAACTTGCGTGCTACGATAAAAAGTCCGAGCGTCAGGGCGGATGGCGAAATTGGTAGACGCACTACACTCAAAATGTAGCGGCTTCGGCCGTGAGAGTTCGAGTCTCTCTCCGCCCACTACTTTTTAATTCCCGAAGAGCGACGATCGCGCGATCGTCGCTCTTTTGTGTTACAATGGAAATACAGACGCACGACAGGATAGCCATGCAACTCAAAAGTTGGGAGTCCCCCCGCCGCCAGGGGCGCAACCGCAAAGGAAAAGGCGGATCGGCGCGAGCCCGACAGTTACGCAAACGCCAGCAAAAACTCCGCCAGCAGCTAAAAGGTGGGGACAACAGCAAAAACAACAGCAAAGAACGGGGAGGTAGCACGAGTTACCTTCCCGTTTTGTTATTGGGAATACAGGCAACAAAAGGGAAGGGGGAGAACATGATATAAGCCATTTTAGCGGATCGAACTTTGACAAATGGCTTCTGAATTGGCTAACCTTGCGGCTCCTTTTTGCATGGCGGCGACATTTTCAACCGACCACTCCCGAGTATTGTAGCATTGGTGGGCGATCGCCAATCCCCACAGTTGCTTGTTTCGATCTGCGTCCTCGGGTGAAATGATAATAGGAACGGCGAGATTGGCTCGCACGTTTAAGCTGCGTAAAAAGTCGCGATGGCAGGCTTCAATGGCAGCCGTTTCGATATCGCCAACGGCTCGCACTCGTCCTTCTAAATATAAGGTAGCATACTCACCGTTAAAACATTCGTCCGGCCCGGTACAGCCAAAAATAGACAAGGAGCGATCGCGCAAGGCTTCAAAGGTGACTTGACCTTCCCAAGGACGATAGAAATAGTATAAAACAACGCGATCGGCATCTAGCTGAAGGCGGAGATCGCTGAGGGTTTCTTGGACAATTTCATCGCGATCGAGGGAATTGGACAGGCGAGTGAGAATATTCTGTAAGTTAAGGCGAGTCATATCAATGAACAATGAGCAACGAGCAACGAGCAACGAACAATACCTCTGTCTGAAGCCAGGGGCTTGTATTCAGGAGACGATCGATCGTTAGGAGGTAAGTATTCAGATGGTACAGAGAAACCCGGTT
>CAKZKB010000129.1 GCA_937121005.1 uncultured cyanobacterium
GGAGTCGCTTCGATCGCCTCGGGACTCGGAGAGACCCGCGTCGGCAAAAAGACTGGGGTTTGGGGCGATCGCGCCACTTCGGGAGCCTGGAGGCGCATGGGTAAAGTCGCCGACATTGCGGCCACCAAGCCTGCGGCCACTGCCGTCGAACCCCACAGCCACGCATTGCGTCGCCGCGCTTCGGTTTTGGCGAAAATGGCATCGGCTACCCGTTCGGGAGATTGAGTGGGGGCCGGAACGGGAAGCGATCGCAGGCTTTGGCGCAACGCCTTCATTCGTTGGTAGCGCTGGCGGGCCTGGGGATCGGCTTGCAGCCATTTTTCGATACGCTGGCTTTCGGTGGCATCGGTTTCGCCATCGAGATAGGCACTCAGCGCCTCGATCGCGTCGTCGCCGTCGGCTGGAAATTGGGTATGGGAGTTAAAGGGAGGAGTCATAATACGTCACCACCTAGTTACATTCTAGGGGAACACCCCGATTGCTGAAAACAACTGCGAGAGCGGATTTTTGGAGGTGCGGAGGATTCCGGCGATCGTCTCCAATATTATCCTCGTCAACAGACTCAAAAGGTCGATCGATTGTTTCCTTGGGGGTTAACTATCGATATAGGGTTGCAGTTGGGTTTGCAAGCGGCCGCGGGCCCGTGCGATGCGAGACTTGACCGTACCCAAAGAGACTTGGGTAATTTCGGCAATTTCTTCGTAAGACAACCCGTCGATCTCGCGCAAGACGATCGTCACGCGAAAGACTTCCGGGAGCTCGGCGATCGCTTCTCGCAGGCGTTCGTAAAATTCTCGGGTCGCCAAGTCGTCGTCGGGGCCGGGTAAATCCCCGGCCACTTCCCACTCGCGCTCCCCATCTTCGACGGTATAGGTTGCGTCTAGAGACAGAGGCGGTCGGTATCGTTTGCGCTTGCGAAGTTCGTCGTAAAATAAGTTGGTGGTAATGCGACTGAGCCAGCCTTTAAATTTAGCTGGATCTTTGAGCCGTCGAATGTGACGGTAGACGCGCAACCACACTTCTTGCGCTAAATCGGCTCGATCTTGCCAATCGGAAGCCAAGTGATAGAGCAATTTTTCGACGTGGGATTGATAGCGGCGCACCAGTTCGGTAAACGCTGCGCGATCGGGTCGCCGTCCAGATTGACACCGAATCACTAAGTCAAAATTAGACAGTTTCTCGGGGGGTAACACGGGTGTCGGGGGAACGGCGGCATCGATCGTCGGCCAGGGAAGAGAAAAAGAGGAACTCATGGAAGTTTTTGGCGATCGAGATTCTGCCATATTTCTTGACGCGCGGGAGATGCAAAAAGTTTCCGCAGTTTTCGCGATCGGGGGCAACTGTTCCGGGGTAATTGTGCCATTAAAAAAAGGGGAACACTTGCCCCTTGACAAATCACAATTTTAAGCATATAAATTTCTAGGTAGGGTGGGCATTGCCCACCTACCAATAACGCTCCGGCTTTGCCAGGAAAGGGCGAACGCCGTTCGCCCCTACGCACAGATCGCGATCGCCCGCTAGACTAGGAGCGCACGATCTTGTCTTTTTGGCTGATGAAGACCAGGCCCACCGTCACCGGGACGACGACGATAATGAAGCCAGCCAGGAGGCTGTAGAAAAAGTTCATCAAAGAGGGAGTCATATTCCGTTTACCCTTTGTTACAAAAATTGTTCTTCCGCAATTGTAGCGACACTTAGCCCCAGAGAGCAATCGCGCTACAATGGAAACTTAAGAACGAGCAACAAATCTTAACATTCTTGCCATGAGCCTTCTAACCCTCGCCAACTGGGGATTGAGTCTGATGCTGGCGGTGCTAGCGGTGCTGTTTATCTTCCGTATCGTCTTGACCTGGTATCCACAAGCGCAACTCGATCGCTTTCCGTTTAACTGGGTCGCCATCCCCACCGAGCCATTTTTGGCCCCAACGCGCAAACTGGTTCCGCCTCTGGGTGGGGTCGATATCACGCCTGCGATCTGGGTCGGGATCGTCACCTTGCTGCGGGAACTGCTGCTCGGACAGCAAGGCATTTTGACCATGTTGGCTCGCTAGCGTCGGGCTCGGGCCTCGTCGCTGTCTTCGATTTCGTCGCGCACGTCGTCGAGACTCCAACCATCGGCCATGCGTTCTGTCCAGGTGCGGCGACCGTTGCGATCGAGGGGACGGCGCAACACTTCTAAGTAAATTTGGTTGAGACGATCGATCGCTTCGTCGCTTTCGGCGATTTCCTCGCGCACGTCATCGAGACTCCAACCGCGATCGAGTGCTTCGAGCCAGTTTTCTAAGCCGTCATATTCGGCATCGCGCTCGAGTATATCGCGATAGATGTCGTTGATGGCTTCAATGCGAGCGCGGGTATTGGTGCGGCGATCGTACTGGTAATCGCGATCGTCTTGTCCGTAGCGATCGTCTCGACGGTAAGGATCGTCTTGTCCGTAGCGATCGTCTCGACCGTAGCGTTCCAATCCTACCGCACCCTCGGTTCTGGCCCGACGCAAATCTGCCCCTTGCAACGTGGCCCCTCGTAAATTGCTCTGGCGCAAGTCTGCTTCGTAGAGGATCGCATCGCCAAGATCGGCTCCGCGTAAGTCCGCACCGCGCAAGTCCGCACAATTGAGATCGGCCCCGCGCAGATCCGCACCGCGCAGATCGGCGTTGTACAGGCGAGCGTTTTCCAAGTCGGCCCCGCGCAGGTCGCAACCCGGACAGGTATTGGTGCGTAACAATTGTCGCACGTCGGCGCGATCGTAGGCCAAGCTCGGCGCGGCCGCAGCTAGCGAAAACAGCAACCCCAAAGGAATCAATGAAGACAAGCGTAACATCATGGCGATCGTTTAGGTTTAAATGGAATCGTTTGAATTAAAATTGACAGTGCGTTAAAAGGCTAGCGATCGGAGATCTAGGGAGCGTCTAATCTGTTGGATCGGATACTCAGAGCCGTATTGTTTCTGCTCGAAGCATCTAGTTTTAACTTCGTCTCGCAATGGTCTAGAGTGCAATTGCTGAAACGTAAGCATTCAGGTCAAAGCAAGAAACCCGGTTTCTCAAAGGATAAACTCGGATTTTACGGGCGCGATCTGCCAGAAACCGGGTTTCTACACCCGTTTATGCTAGTCTACCTGAATAGTTACGCTGAAACAAACTCTCCATTTTCTGGTTACTGAGCATAGCAGTCTCTCCAGTTTAGCAGAGTCGAAGATCGTATCTCTCTATTATTGCACCTTTGTTTCTACGATTCGGGACGCGATCGCCACTCTTTCGATTGGCACAGTTCGATGATGAGGCGGAGAATGCCAGTCCCCGATCGCGATTGTAACCTTGGTGGCAGCCATATTTATCGATCGACATCGGCTGACAACACTGGAAGCGCCCTCATTTACAGTACGTCAGCGCACCCTTTTTGTAAACTTTTGTTACGAACTGGGCGATTTGCCGTAAAAACTCGAACCTAACCCATATAGAAGAGCAGATGACCGCCAATCAGTCCGCGTAGGGGTGACGACAGCTATGGATCTGCTGAGTTTCTTAAAGTGGTTTAAACCGTCCTCTCGAAAGACGGAATCGCAGCAATGGGTGGGGAAAACATTCCCCCTAGAACCCATTTTAACCCCTAGTGGTCTGGTTGATAGTGGTGACGACAGCGATGTAGAAGCGGTGGCCTTAATTGCGACTCTACCCGAAGAAGGAGACGTTGACAGTGCCAAAGAAGACACTCACGATTCTGTCGTTGAAGAAAATACCTCTGACGACGAGACGCAAGCGGAACCCGAATCTTCGGATGTGGAAATAGAAGACGAACAGGAGAGCAACAGCGAGGCGTTTCCCGATCGAGAGGAAAACGCGATCGAGGAGCATCTTGTAAATGAGGATTTTTCCGAAGACGATCTAGAAACCATAGATTTTGTTGACGACGAGGCTGACAATTCTACTGTAGCAGCAGGAGACACTCAAGAAGATACGAACTCGCAAGCTGAGGAAGATGCGGAAGAATTGACCTCGAACGGGAGCGAGGGAGAAAATTCTGATGAGGGAAATGAGGAGAAAACTCAAACGGAAGAAACCGTAGAAGTCGAATCGGAAGCCATCGCCTCCGACGCAGACAGTGATACCGAATCGGATGCTGAAACTATCGGTCTCGATGATTCTGAAGACGAGACAGAAGAGAATATCGATAGTGGAACTGAACCTGAAGATGAGTCGCCAGTCGCACAGGATGACAGCAATAATGCGGTAGAAGGAAACACGACAGACGACGAATCCGAGGAAACATTAGAGACGAACGACGATCGCTCGGATGCAGTCTCTAGCCAAGACACTCCTGAAAGCGAGAAATCGGAAGCGACTTCAGCTAGTTCGATCCAAGTCCAAGACAATAGTACATTTCAACCTAACGATGTTGATGAAGTGACAACCACAAATCGCCAGTCTTTAGAAGACGAAGGCGAGACGATCGATGCTGAAATAGTAGACTCCGACTCCTCAGAAGGAGAGCAAGACGATCGCGAAACAGAAAACCTGCTAGAACAAGTCCAGAAAATCAATTTCGAGACTGGAACCTTTATCGTCGGTGAATCCGGCGAAGTTGGTATCGACTTCTTGTTTGACGGTGGTGCATTCAAAGGAGAGTTAGGTATCTTTAGTTTAGAGAACTTGTCTGTGGATCTCGATTCGGAAGACTCCACGATCGCGTTTATTCGAGAAAGTGCCGATCGCGCTCTCAGCAGTTCTGAGTTGGGTCACGTGGTTATCTCCGATCGCACGGAAGGTGCTAAATTTAGCGGCAAACTCGGCGAACAACACGACTGGAATGAGGGAGAATATCAAGGTGTCAAAACGTTTCAGATGAAAGCCGGCGATCGCTTTGGCGTATTATTTGTACCCAATGGTAGCGTTCGGAATGTTGCCGACAATCCCAGTTTAGAAGGGGCACAGCGTCCTCTCTATTCTTTAGGTACAGCGAATCCTGATGATGAATTTCACTTAGGACAAATTGCCGATGTGACTGGCGAAGGAAATACTTTCGTCATGGAAGATTTGCGCGTCGATGGCAAAAGCGATCGCGACTATAACGATATCATTTTCCAAGTGCGCGGTGCAACTGGAGAAGCACCCCATGTTAGCGAATTCAATGACGATTTGCTGAAAACAGATTTAGGCAAGGCGATCGTCGAATATACTAAACCTTATATCATTCCAGAAACTCCTGATACTCCAGCAAATTCGGGTTCTCAAGGTGCGATCGATGTCCCCAATTCCGATGTAGATAGTGGCGATCTAGATAGCGATACGACAGGAGAGAACAGCGAATCTCCGACATCTGAATCTAGCCAGACTGGGAAACAAACTCTGTCTCAAACGACAACATCACCGGGAGTAAGTCACGATCCCCCTAGCAACTTTAATCCCATCGAATCTGCTGGAGACGATCGCAGCAATAACTCGGGTAACAATGGAGAAATTGTCATCAAAACAGAGTCCGGATCCGGTGAAGATACTTCATCTGAAGTTGATAACACTGACAACAGCGATATCCCAGAAAATACTGTCGATCGCACAACCCATTCCACCACAAACCCCGAATCGCAATCCGATCTGACGGCTAGCATTCCTAGCGTCGATCGCCTGGAACTTCCCGATTCGTTTGAGTTCGACTTCCCCAAAGAAAATCAACCGTTAGTCGGAATTGTTGATACGGGTTTTAGTGACATCAGTCCCGACATTGACTATGGCGATATCACTGCTAACTTCGACGCGATCGATGTCGATGAGAATCCTTTTGAAAACGCGAGCGAAAGTAGCGAACGCGGCACTCATTTATTAGGTATTATCAAAGCCGAACAGGGAAATGATGTCGGAATTGATGGCATTAACGATGCTGTTCCCGCCTGGATCGGACGCGGAAGTTCCGAACAGTTCGCACAGTCTTTAAACCAGTTTGTGGAAACTGCAAAAGAGTCGGAACAGCCGAATGCTGTAGTGAATATCAGCTTTGAACTTACTCAAACGGATGCGAACGGTAATATTGTCCCTCGCTACGAACTGACAACTGCCGAAAAAGAGGCGATCGAGTTTGCGCGTCAAAACAATATCGTATTGGTTGTATCGGCAGGAGATAGCGGCACAATTCCCTCAGCATTGGCGCAAGCATCGCAAGAGTTTGATAACATTATTACTGTCGGTGCGGCAGAACAATTCGATCCGGAAGTGGCAATTTCAAAAGGAAGCGATCGCGTTGAGTATTCCAATTTTGGCAACAGTTTAGATATCCTTGCCGAAGGTGGAACTATTGCCGATCCTGTCGTTTCTACTGTCGGTGATGGTGCGGGTACGATGTCGGGAACGTCAGTGGCGACGGCAAAAGTCACGGGATCCATCTCGCAGATTTGGGCCGCCAATCCCGAACTCAGCTATCGTCAAGTTATCGACATTGTGAAGTCTACAGCGACAGATTTGAATGTTGCTAATCCCGACACTGAAACAGGTGCGGGACTGTTAAACTTTTTGGCAGCCGTTTACTTGGCGAAAGCAACAAAACCGGAAGAATATAAACCCATTCCGATCGCGATCGGTGACAATAACGATCGCGTTCCTTACGTGGTGCAACCGAATGATACTTTAACCAGTATCGCACGGGAAGAACTTTACGATCGCGATCGCTGGAATGAGATCGAACGGGAAGATGGCAGCAAGTTTAGCGATCGTCAAACGCCTTTAATCCCTGGAGATGTGGTTTATCTTCCCATCGAATATAAAATTGGAGAACCGAATGAGGCGATCGACTCTCCTTCTCGCGAACCCAATGCTTTACCGCAGGATTTAGAACTGTTTGGCGATCTGCTTTACAACTTGGAAGATCCGATTTCCATTCCAGGGTTAGTGTACGATCGCGACGGATTTGAAGATATCGATCGCATCGACTTCTGGATTCAAAAAGATGGCGAAGAATGGATCGATATCGCCGATGTCACCAACTTTATCGCCGATCCAGAAGATGACAACTGGGCTCGTTTCGATTACGATTTAGAGGGTTTAGAATCGGGACGCTATCAGTTACGTGGAATTGTCTATGACGATGCAGGAACTCCTAGCGATACCATCGACCATCGCTTCAGCGTCGCACCGGGAAACTTGTCGGATAACGTTCGTTACGCGATCGAGCGATCGATGAATTTTGATGGGTACGATCGCGAGACTTTAGAAGCAACAAATTCCTGGGTGGTTAGCGTTCTTCCGGGGTATAATTCTGGCGAACTCGCATCAGAAATTGGCGCGATCGATCGCGGTGCAACCGGACATATTCCCAACACGCATATCTGGGATTTCTCGGAAGATGCCGATCTCGATAGCTTACTCTTGCAACTCGACGAACTACCGGGAATTGCCTTTTTCTACCCCCTTGTGGAAGTAGAATTGATTCCACTCTTCATTCCTAACGATCCGTTGTTTGCACAGCAATGGCATTTGAAAAATACCGCAAACAACACTGGCGGTCAAACGGGTATCGATATTAATATCGAAGAAGTTTGGAATGAGTTCACTGGACAAGGAGTGGCGATCGCCTTTGTCGATGATGGTTTGCAGCACGATCGTCCCGACATTCAACCCAATTACAATCCCAATCTCAGCCTGGATGTCAACAATAACGACAGCGATCCGTCACCATTTTCCTTCGATCGCACTTACAATTCTTCGGGTACGTCTCCGATTAAGGACAACGATTACAATTTCTCCAACGGGATCCCAGTGGGAGTCAAAGGTGCAATTACAGACTTAAAACTCACCTTCGATATCAATCATCCCAATCCGAACGAACTGGATATTTACCTAGTCGATCCGAACAAAAACAACGATGATATTAACAATCTCATCGTTAGTGGATTGAGTCAAGCTGGCCTGCAAACAATTGATATTGATGTTTACGACGGTGAGGAAGCCTCTGGCACTTGGACTCTTATTGTTGAAGATACCGCCACTGGAAATGAGGGGACGATCGACAGTTGGTCGTTGACTTTCAATACAGCCAACGGACACGGTACTGCTGTTGCTGGAATTGCGGCTGGAAAAGGCAATAATGGCATTGGAATTACGGGTGTCGCACCCGATTCTAGCCTAGGAGGTATTCGCCTCATCTCTGACAATGCTACCGATATCGACATTGCTAAAGCATTGTTTCCCAATACCCAAGACCCCATCGACATTTTCAACAACAGTTGGAAGCCTCCGGTCTTCTTTAATTCGCCTTCTGGATTATATTCTCTCGAACAAGGTGTAAATTCAGGTCGCAACAACTTAGGAAACGTCTATGTTTTTGGATCGGGGAACGACGCACTTTTCCATGAGAATTTGAACCTCAATACCTTTGCTAATTCTCGGCAAGCGATCGCGGTTGGTGCCATCGACCATGAAGGCAAACGGACTGCCTATTCTCAACTGGGTGCATCCTTGTTAGTCGTCGCACCATCGGGTGCGGCGGGATACGGTTTAACGACCACCGATCTAACTGGAAGCAATGGCAAAAATGCAGGTGGAACGAATGACAAACTTTACGGAGTTGACAATCCCAATCCCGATTATACCAATCACTTTGACGGCACTTCTGCTGCGGCTCCCGTCGTTTCTGGTGTCGTTGCTTTGATGCTAGAAGCCAACCCGAATTTGACATGGCGAGACATACAACATATTCTCGTCACAACTGCTAACCGCAATCTCGTTACAGGAGACGCGAATTGGCAAGGAACAGTTGATGGTATTCGCCACAGCGATAGTTATGGGTTTGGTGTCGTGGATGCCAAAGCCGCAGTGGAAGCAGCGAAAACCTGGACTTCGGTTGCACCCGAAGTTGAAGTTGCAACAGAAACAATTGTTGTCAACCGTCCGATTCCTGAAGGATTTCCACGCGATAGTAAAGTGACGATCGCCGAAGATATTAATGTCGAATGGGTAGAAGTCATTTTTGATGCCGAACATCCCTATCCAGGCGATTTGGAAATCGAACTAATTTCGCCTAGCGGCATGAAATCGCGACTGGTTAATCCTTCTGATTTGAGTCAAGACGACTTAGGAAATCGCGAGGCTTATGAAAATTGGGTTCTGACTTCAGTCCGTCACTGGGGAGAGTCTTCCCAAGGAGAATGGAAACTCGTTGTTCGCGATAAAGCAAGTGGTTATTCTGGCGAATGGAAGTCTTGGCAGTTAAAAGTTTACGGAACCGAACCGCCGTTACTCGAAGCCACAAACCTCGATCGACCTCACGACTATACCGAAGAAACATCTCTCAATCTTACCGATATTGTCGTCAGTAACAACACTGGCGATGTCACGGCGACGCTGAAACTTTCCGATCCATTGGCGGGTATTTTGACAACGGGAACGTCAGGAAATGTTACCGCTACCTACGATGCGAGTACGGGGGTTTGGACGGCGATCGGTGCAGTAGAAGATGTGAATGCGTTGCTGGCTGATGTCCGTTTTGAACCGACGGAAAACTACAACAGCAACCTACAAATTGCGACGGAAATTCGCGATACGCTTGGGGTTTTAACAGGGTCGATCGCGCTTTCTGGCATCAACACCAACGATAAACCGACTCTAGAAAACGCGATCGCAGACCAGACTCTCAAAGAAAACGATCCCTTCAATTTCACCCT
>CAKZKB010000130.1 GCA_937121005.1 uncultured cyanobacterium
CCCGCGAATAACCCCCCGTCCGATTTTTCCAACCATTGGAAAAACCCATCCGAACCTTAGGAACAACCCGGGTCTTCTTTGTTTTATACTGCGCAGACAGACCTATTTTTCAGTAATCTGCAGATCGGCTTCTTTCATCAGATCGGCCAAATTATCAAGTCCCCAAATCGAACCATCTTCGAGATGGATTTCATAGGCTCCATCGCTAAAAACGTAAAGGGTACTGGGAGACTCGATGATACAATCGTTGCAGGTATAAACGGCTTCGTCGAACAACCCAACGGGCAAACCGGGTGTTTTTAACTTGACGATTTCCGTGCCTGTTTTCGTTTCTGTCACCAACACCGCCGGGGGATGTCCGGCGCTGGCATATTCGAGTTTTCCGGTCGATCGATGGTAAACCCCATACCAGATCGTAAAATATTTGCCTTCGTAAAACTCATCGGAAGCCTCTTGCATTGGGAAGGCTTGGTTGAGGGCTTCTAACACTTGCGCCGGATCGCCAAAATCCGTATTGGGAAGGGCTCGCGATCGCAGCACGTTGAGCACGGAAATTGATAGCAATGCCGACCCCACACCGTGACCGGAAACGTCGAGTAAATAGGCAGCAAGGCGATCGTCGTCGAGCCATTGAAAATCGTAGCAGTCGCCTCCCAACTGCATTGATGGCAGAAAACGAGCGTCGATATGGAGGCGATCGTCTTTCAAGTAAGTCGGCAAAATCGATCGCACGTATCCGGCGGCCTCAGCCAGTTCTGTTTCTAATTTTTGCTTCTGTTTTTGTAAGTCTTGGCTGAGTTGGTGGATCCGCAACCCCGCCCGCACCCGAGCCTTGAGCTCGTTCATATCGATGGGTTTCGACAAAAATTCGTCGGCCCCCGCATCCAACCCCGTCACCCGATCTTCCACTGCGCCTCGAGCCGTGAGTAGAATAAAAAACGTCGTGGACAAATTCGCATTGGCCTTGACTTGCCGACAGACATCCAAACCGTCCATAATCGGCATCATCCAGTCACAAATAATCAGGGCCGGGTGCAGTTGGGCGGCTTTTTGTACCCCCTCCTCGCCGTTGAGGGCTTCGGCAACCTCGTACCCCTGCTTTTGTAGCGATCGCTTCAGGAGCATTCGCGTTGTCGGATCGTCATCGATGAGTAAAATGTGAGTCATAGAGTCCGCTCGCCTTTGAAGATCGGCTCGATCGCCTCAATTCTTAAGGATGCCATCGTGTTTGAAGAGACTACCCCATCATCCCCAGTTCGGCAAGGCTCCCTGCAAGTGCCCACCGACCTCAACGCGCTCTCCCGCGTCTTGGCTTGGTTTGATGGTTTTGCGTCCGACTCGATTTCCCAACGAACCTGGTTGCAGTGCAAAACGGCTTTGGCTGAGGGCTTTACGAACGCCGTCCGCCACGCCCACCAGGGCCGTCCTGCCGATCTCCCCATAGAGATTGTAGTCAAAATTGACTCGCGATCGTTAACGATGCAGATTTTTGATGAAGGCCCCCCCTTCGACCTCGAGGCGAAGCTGGCGGGTTTGCCCGAACAGATCGACACGGGAGCCACGGGCGGCCGGGGTTTGAAGCTGATGCAGTTCATCGCCGATCGCTTCAGCTACACCCGCACCGAGGGCGATCGCAACTGCTTGGAATTAGTCAAACACTTCGCCGAGTAATTGTGCGAACTGTGCCATAGGATACCGTTTGTCGGCGATCGTTCGTGGGAAAAGGGAAGAGGTATTGCTCATTGTTCATTGTTCATTGCTCATTGAAATGACCCTCCCTCAAGAGTTGCTCGATCGCCCCGATCCCGAGTCCAAGCGCGTCGATTTCATCGCCTTCGGGATCCTCTGCGTTGCCCTGATCTCGGTCTCGTTTGCCCCAATTTTCGTGCGCTTGGGCGAAACAGAATTAGGAGCCAATGCAACGGTGACAAACCGTTTGTTAATCTTTTCGCTCGTGTTTGGTTGTGGCCGCCTCATTCGCCAAACTTTTTCGCGATCGCAGCCAGAATCGACGCGAAAATCGCCTTTTACATTGCAAGAATGGTTGTTACTCGGTAGTATTGGAGCCGTATCGGTGACGACGTTGGGACTGTGGGCGATCGCGTTAGAATATACTAGCGTCGCTAAATGTATGCTCCTCAACAATCTTACCCCAATTTTTACCAGTTTGGGCAGTTGGTTGTTTCTTCGCAAGCGCTTCGATAACAAGTTTATTCTAGGCATGGTTATTGCCTTAGCAGGAGCGATCGCGTTGGGTGCAGAAGATTTGCACGGCGGCGAAACCTCGTTACTCGGTGACTTTTACGCTTTGCTGTCGGCAGTGTTTTTAGGAGCCTATTTCCTAATCGTAGAGCGCTTGCGATACTCGTTTTCTTCCACTGCTATTTTACTCTGGCGCGGCATTCTTGGTAGCATTTTACTCTTGCCGATCGTCATTTTTACCGAAGGACAATTGTTTCCCACCACTCTCGTCGCCTGGGTTGGCGTTATCGGTTTGGGAATCGTTAGCGAAGGCTTCGGACAGCGTTTGCTTGCCGAGTCGATGAGCAAATTTTCATCAAGTTTTGTAGCATTATTCTTGCTCCTAGAACCCATCGTCAGTACCGTTCTCGCTTGGTTCATTTTTGCTGAAACCATCACGCCTATTACTTGGGTAGGATTTGCAGTGGTACTGTCGGGTATTTATTTAGCACAATCGAGCGGTGCGGCGACTCAAGATGCTGTTCCTAACCCTCGTTTAACGACATCCAAATTGTAAGCATAGGTTGGGTATCGTTCCTCTACCCAACGCGATAAGTTATGGTTGTTGGGTTTTCATGCTTCAACCCAACCTACGCCTAACCGTTGTTCGTTGATGCGTTGATGCGTTGTTAACAGCCCAACCTACACTTTATCTGTAAGGCAAAATGTGGTATAATGAGTGTCCTCGCTCTCCTACCAAATAATAACAGAAAATATCGCAGATGCAAGCCCCCGAATTCATTTAAGATAAGGAAAATCCGTTTGCTATATTCAAGTCTCCGGCTGAGCGCCAGAGGTATTGTTTATTGCTCATTGTTCATTGTTCATTGAAATGGCTCCGATAGTGCTTCCCGTTTCACCACGAACTCGATCGCCTTTGCATCGTTGGGAACCGCGATGTAAAGTCGTGGGATTGATGGTATTGGTGTTTGCGTTTGCGGCAGTGGAAGATGCGCGTTTGTTGCCGATCGTCGCGATCGCAACCCTAGTATTGTACCGCTTGTCGGGACTATCGCTCACATTTTTAAAATCGCGCCTGCGCTATCCCGGATCTTTTTTGTTCGCTTTGGCGATCGTCTTGCCTTTCGCCTCGGGAGAAACGGAGATTGTTCGCTTAGGGACGATCGCCCTGTATCAAGAAGGATCGATGGCAGCCATTGTCATCTTAACACGCTTTGTTTGTATTTTCACGGTCGGCTTAATTTTGTTGGGAACCAGTTCCACCATTGCCTTAATCGACGCGCTACAATCCTTGGGGTTGCCGTCTCTGATTGCCGACATGATGCTTTTATTTTATCGCTACTTGTCGGAAATGGGCGATCGCTTGCAAACTATGCAAACGGCGATGCGCTTGCGGGGGTTTCAACTGCGCCGCTTGTCGCCGAGAACTCTACGCATTCTTGCCTCTCTCGCGGGGAGTTTGCTGGTTCGCAGTTACGAGCGATCGGAACAGGTTTACCAAGCGATGAAGTTGCGCGGTTACGGATATGCTAGTACGAAGCGATCGCGGCGCAAAATACGGTTGGCAGATGCGATCGCGTTAGGAGGGATATTAATTTTTTCAGTCGGGTTGGCGATCGCGGAATGGTCGATGTAGAAACGTAAGGATTCAGGTATGCTAGGCTAAACGGGTGTAGAAACCCGGTTTCTCTGTACCACCTGAATACTGACTTAGAAACTAATCGAGTAAAGCCGCGATCGCGTCAATTAAGGCCTGGTTTTCCTCTGGCGTTCCGATGGTAATGCGGAGTTTGTCCGCAAGGCGAGGCTGGTTGAAGTAGCGGACTAAAATGCCTTTTTCTTTGAGTTCTTTGTACAGCGATTCGGCTTCCATGTCGAGTTTAGAGGCATCGGCGAGAATAAAATTGGCTTGCGATGGGAAAACGTAAAACCCTAAATCGGTCAAGGCGCTTGTGACGCGATCGCGTTCGCTTTTAATTTTGTCGGCGTTGGCGTTTTTATAGGCATTGTCAGCAATAGCAGCAGCACCTACCAGACAGGCGATCGCGTCTACATTGTAGCTGTCTTTGACTTTAATTAAACCCGCCAGCAGATCCGGGTTAGCAATGCCGAAGCCTAGACGCAACCCGGCCAGAGAATAGCCTTTTGACAGGGTTCGCAATACGATAACATTATCGTAACTGCGGACTAAGGGTAAAGCATGACTTTGGGCAAAATCAGTATAGGCTTCGTCAATAACCAGTACGCCATCTAAATTTTGCGCTAGTTTTTCTAAGGTTTGAATTGGAACTAGAGTGCCAGACGGACTATTAGGGGAAGCGACAAATGTCACCGCACCTTTGGCAGCAATTAAATCGTCTACGGGCAGGGTATAATTGTCGGGATAGGGAACCGCGATCGTCTCAGTTCCTTGAATATCGGCTAGAGTTTGATACAATACATAAGTTGGCGCAGGATAGACGATCGATCGTCCCGGTTCGGTACAAGCACGAACAATCATTGTGAGCAGATCGTCGCTGCCATTTCCGACTAAAACCCAACTCGGAGGAACGCCAAGTGCTTCGTGCGCCGCGATGCGAAATTGTTCGGCCATGGGGTGAGGGTAGCGACGCAACTGTTCGGGACTCAACTGTTGCAAAACAGCCATGGCTTTAGGAGATGGCGGGTACGGATTTTCGTTGGTATTCAGTTTAATAACTTTGGTTCCTGGTGACGGTTGTTCGCCGGGAACGTAGCCAGACATGGCATCAATTTGGGGACGAAAGTAGCTCATTTATAAATGTTAAATGCCGATCGGGAAAATACCTGATGCAAGCATTGTACAGTATAAGTAGGAATAAAGCAAGTAAGTTTGCCGATTTTCGGATGCCGTATGAAAGGACAGGAACCGCCATGCAATAATACAATGGATACCACCGATCGCTACCGTGAGTACGTGCAAACTTTAATGCGCGATCGCGCGAGTCGAATGTGGGACGATCGCATTACCGCCGAAACGATTTTCGATACCAACAGCGATCGCTACCAACTGGTTTACGTCGGTTGGCGCAGAGACAAGCGCGTTTATGGAGTGGTTTTGCACGTCGATATTATTGATGGTAAAATCTGGGTGCAGCAAGATGGCACGGAAATCGGTATTGCCAACGAACTCGTTGAGTTAGGCGTACCGAAAGAGCATATCGTTCTCGGTTTCGATCCGCCCATGTATCGTCATTATACTGGGTTTGCTAGTGGCTAACTTAGAAGTATTTGTATTGCCTGTAACCGCGATCGCCCTAAATATAGCAAAGTGACCTCGGCCGTGCCATCCTCCCGGACAGAAGCCAGTCCACGTCAGGGTTCCAGGATCGGCGATCGGTACAACTCATTTCACGTTGCTATACGCGATCGCAGTATGTTAGACTGGAAAAAACATTATGGAAATCCGAACCATGAACGGTAGCGTTCCAGGGCAATTTTACTTAACGAGTTTGTTGTTAACCACTCTTGCCTCTTCTGCGAGCGCTCAAATTATACCCGATGCTTCTCTCCCTGTCAACTCTAGAGCTACAGTGGAGGGAAACCGCATCACCATCGATGCGGGAACCGCCGCCGGAACGAATTTATTTCACAGCTTCGATCGCTTCGATGTCCCCACTGGAACCGAGGCGTTTTTTAATAATAACGGTAGCATCGATAACATTCTCACCCGCATCACGGGCGGTAGCATCTCCAACATCGACGGACTTGTTCGTGCCAACGGAACCGCCAACTTGTTTTTAATCAATCCTAACGGCATTGTTTTCGGGTCGAACGCCAGTTTGGATATCGGCGGTTCGTTTGTTGGTAGTAGTGCCAGTGGCATTACTTTCGGTGACGGTTTAGTTTTCAGTGCCACAAATGCCGCCGAAATGCCTTTGCTTGCTGTAAATGTTCCCGTCGGGTTGCAGTTTGGAAACAGTCCCGGAAATATCGTCAATCGCTCTGTTGCGGGCGGTGTGGGGTTGCAAGTTTTACCCGGAAATACTCTAGGATTTTTAGGTGGTGAAGTCAATATCGAAGGGGGAATTCTCACCGTTCCTGCCGGACGAGTGGCGATCGCAGGTGCAGTCGATGGCGAAGTAGGTTTGACTGTTGACGAGATGGGGTTTGGCTTCGATTATAGCAATATTTCTCGCTTTGGAGATCTGGAATTGTCATCGGGAGCGCTAGTGGAAGTAAGCGGCGCACCCAGTGGAGAAGTCGATGTTCGCGGACAAAATATCCGAATGTTGCCCGAGTCAAAAATTGTGGCTCGCAACGTTGGCAGCGAAGCAGGAGGAACCGTAACCTTAACAGCCTCAGATAGTTTCAATATTGTCGGTACGGGCAACTATGTGACAGAGGTTGGTCTTCCTATCGATCCCGCTACTGACTTTAGTAACCCTTTTGAGTTACCTACAGGCATTTTTACTGTCAGTTTAGCCGAGGGACGCGGTGGAGATATCAATATCAATACTCGCACTCTCGATTTGAGTCAAAGTAGTTTTATCAATGCAATTGTCGCTGGTGTTGGAAATGGTGGTAACTTAACTATCAATGCTAGCGAGTCGGTCAATTTATCGGCGGCTCGTTTGGATGCGGTGGTTGCAGCAAACGGACTGGGAAATGGCGGCGACTTAACTTTGAGGACGCAACGGCTCTCCCTCCAAGATGTTGCCATTGTTGATGCGGGAACGATTGGAGCCGGAAACGGTGGCAGTTTGGATATTGAAGCCAGCGAGTCGGTAGAACTAACAGGAACCGAAATTCTATTGACCCAACGTACTGATGGAGAGTCAATAGCTCTCTCAACTGTTTTTTTTGCCGCCACAGACGGAGCCGGAAATGCAGGAGAACTACGCCTCACCACCGGGCGTTTGGTACTGCGAGATGGAGCCGCAATCTTTGCCAGTAGTACCAATACGGGACAACCAGGAAACGCCACCATAACGGCAACGGAATCCATTGAGTTAATTGGAACAACTCCCGATCGCTTTGAGTTTCCCAGTTCCATTCAAGCCTCGAGCTTCGATCCGCGAGCGGAAGTCATCAGGGGCGGAAACATCACTATTGTCACCGACAGTTTAACCATTCGAGATGGTGCAAGTTTGACTTCTAACAACCTCGCTCCCGGCGCGGGCGGAACGATTGATATTACTGCCGACAGCATTACACTAGATAACGGCGGACTCATTGAAGTGCAAACGGCTTTCGGGAGTGGGGGCAATATCATTTTGCGAACCAACGATCTGCGCCTGTTCGACGACAGCCAAATTACAGCTACTTCCGGGAGTGGTGATAATCCAATTGCTCCTTTAACACTGGAAGAACGGGCTGAGATTGCCCCGCGCTTGGTTGGGTTGCCTCAAGATGGCGGCAACGTTACCATCGAAACGGATACCCTTGTCGCTCTAGAAAACAGCGACATCATCGCCAACTCGCAAGCAGGTTTCGGGGGGCAAGTCAACATCACGGCAACGGCGATTTTCGGGACAGAATTTCGCGATTTTCAAACTTCCGAAAGCGACATCACCGCTAGTTCTGCTCTGGGATCGCAGTTTAGCGGTACAGTAGAGTTACGCACTCCCGATATCGATGCCACCAGTGGGGCGCTAGCATTGGATCCCGAGGTGTTCGATCGCTCTCTTGTCGTCACCGACTTGTGCCAAATATTGAGCGATAGCGAGTTCTACGTTACCGGACGAGGTGGTATTCCCGAAAACCCTCGCCAGTTTTTAGAAATGCAAACAACGCTCGATGACTTAGGCGAAATGGTTCCTTTTTCTAGCAGTCAGGAAACGGAAGAACGAGCGAACGTTGAAGAACGGGCGAACGCCGTTCGCCCCTACAGTTTAACCGAAGCCACAACCTGGACGACGCAACCGGACGGGACGATCGCCTTGGTCAATTCTAACAATTCGGTGGCACAACTCGATCGCGTTGACTGCGAAACCGGACAGGGCGACGAGATGGTGTCCTATCGCTTACAATAAAACAAGGGAAAATCTAAAATTGCCATGACTGAAAATATCGCGGATACAAACCCCCGGCTTCAGCCAGAGGTATTGTTCGTTGCTCATTGCTCATTGTTCATTGTTCATTGTTCATTGACATGACAGTTACAACCCAAAAACTGAGTCTAGATGAGTATTTAAGCTACGATAGCGGTACGGACGATCGCTACGAGCTCGTCAATGGAGAATTAGTGCCGATGGCGATTCCGACGGGAAAACACGCCGCAATTATGAAGTTCTTAGAACGCACTTTCGATGCCGAAATCGATCGCGCCGGACGAGATTGGATCGCCCTTCAAGGCACGGTTGGAGTACAATCGCCGCGCGGGTATCGTTGGGATACCGTCCGCATTCCCGATGTTACCGTTCTCGATCGCCAGCAATGGCAGGCCTTACAAAATTGCGAAGCGATCGTCCGTTTAAACCAACCGCCGCCGTTACTGGTAGTAGAAGTAACCAGCGAAACCAGCCAACGGCTCGACTACGGAGCAAAACTCGCCGAGTACAACGTTCTCAACATTCCCGAATACTGGATTGTCGATCTCCAAAATGCTAAAGTGACGATCTTTGTTTGGGTAGACGATGCTTACGAGAGCAGGGAATTTACGGAGAGCGATCGCGTTGTTTCGCCCACCTTTCCCGAACTTAAACTCAGCGCCAACACCATTTTACAGCCCAACTAAGCAAACAAACCTCGCTTACCATTGGGCATCACTGTCAGCCAATTGGTTTTCGCCATTTCTAACTGTTCGGGAGTCACTTTCGCATCGGTTAAGTTAGCTCCGCACAGGTTCGCCCCGCGCAAGTTGGCATGGCGTAGATAGGCTTCCGTTAAGTCAGCCCCGCGCAAGTCGGCTCCGCCTAAATTCGCGTAGGTCATGTAGGCTTTCACCATCACTGCATCTCGTAAAATGGCTCCATTTAAGTTACTTTGGCTGAGATCGGCTCCCGATAAATCGGCCTCTTTAAGATTAGTATTAGTTAATTGGCTTTCGTGAAAGTTGGCTTCGCGCAGGCGAAATTTTTGCAGGTTCAAACCGCTCAAATCGCCCTCAGAAAAGTCGCGACCGCCTTGGGCGTATTCAATTTTTACCTTTTTGGCATTCCATTTGCCAGAAGCCGAACTCGATCGCTTTGGAGCCATTCTTGAAAAACTGTTGTTCCCACTCATTCCCCCGGTTTTTTCTCTGAGGCGGCGACTGCGACGCACGAAAGCGGGGTTGGCTGCCAAACCGGACACCATTTGCGATCGCTCTTCTTCTTCGTCCCGTACTCTGGGTTGCGGCGGCGGTGTGGGGGGACGGCGCACTGGAGTCGGTGGCGGTGGCGGTGGCGGGGCGTAAACGGCGGTGCGATCGTTGGCTGAGGAGGGAACAGTGTTGGCGGTGGGAACGGCTTCGAGCTCGGGAGTGGTGACGTTTT
>CAKZKB010000131.1 GCA_937121005.1 uncultured cyanobacterium
AAGGCGATCCCGATTGCTGAGGTGGAAGTTGTGGCTGAGTTTGAGATCGATCGTCCCAAGTCGGAGTCGGAGAAGGAGAAAAACTTGGAGAAGGCGACGCGACAAGGGGATCGTAACCCCGGTAAGGTGGTGGAGAAGGTGACGGTACGCGATTGTAGTTTGGCTGTCGTTCGAGTTGCTTTAGTCGTTGTAAAATGGTTTCCTGTTGGTGAGTCAAGCGATCGAGAGAGTCATAAATTTCCACTAAACTGTTGTTATCCTGGACTGCATTAGCAGCACCGTTTTCTTGACGGAATTTCGGCTTCCTGCGCCGATTTCGTTGCGATCGAAGCAATACAACTATTCCTACCATTGCTAACACTAAAGCAATAGTGGCAATGGTCAGAAAAAATACTTGTCTTCGCAGGCGCATGAGTTCCGTGTAGTAAGAATTAAGATATTCCCGCAACTGTTGGTTTTCTGCTTCTACAGTAACAGAAGTGGGATTACTATCGACTGGGGGACGATCGCCTGTCTCGGCCGGAGTTGCGATAACATTATTAATGGCAGCCATGTTATTATTGAGACGATCGCGTTGTTCGACTAAGTAGTTCCCAAGAAACGCTTTGGTATCGGGGCCAAATATACCTCGATACTGTCCGACTTGCATTTCCAATATATCTTGAACTTGTCCGACTGATTCTTCATTCAAGTTCCTTTGTAATGGATCGACCACTCGATCCATTTCGTCCGCGATGGTTGTTAATTCCACAGTCAGAGTAACGAGTTCGGGAAATTGGTTTTCCGCTTCTAGTTGAGACTGCAAATTCGCAACTTCTATGCGAAACTCGTTTAGTTGATTGGTTACAGTTTGGAAGTCAATGTTTGCATCATTAACATTTCCTTGAAGCTCAGCATTTAAACTGTCGATCGCGGCCGAAAGTTCTTCGCTAGACGCTTGCACCGTTTCCCATTGTCGGCGAACTTCCTGCGAAACCGCGTCGGAAGTTTCCGATGTTTGCGCGATCGTTTCCTCCGCGATCGTCCGATCGCCGCCACAACCCACGATCGACCCGGAACTGACGATCGCGATCGCGATAACAGTCGCTAATTTCAACTGCTTCATTTTCCGGCCCACTCCTTACCCAATACGATTAGCAATGCTTTCAACCCTAAAATAAATGTGGGTTCGACGCGGATGTTTTTGGCATCGCCTTTGATATCAAGTAACAAATTGTTAAGCTCTTTTTGCACCAGTCGCCACAACTTATCGTTGTCCTCCATTTTGCGACTGCGGGTGTAGTCTGGGAGGCGATCGATCCCTTCAATATCCAAGTCGCGCAAGGCTTCATGGAAATCGTAAAGGAACCGCGACAAGCGTTCGAGTTTGGGAACTTTGAATCGCTTCACGTCGTCTTCAAATTCGAGATCCGCATCCCAACTGATGACCTCGCCATCGAGTTCGCAGTCTTCCCCCGCAATTACGGGTTCTTGCTTTTTGCGCTTTTGCGTCTCAATATCCGTATATTTGATCACCAAACCGCAAGCGGCTTCGTCTTTCGGTTTTTCGCTCAGACGGGTCACTTCTTCAGTGTCTTCAAAACAGAGACCTTCGAGATCGTCCTCGTCGTAAAGTGCCGTTCCTTTACTCAGCATTCGGCTTAGCAATTCTTGGAACTCGGCATTTTTGTCGAAGCGTCCGCCTTCGGCTAACCAATTTAGCAGTCGCGAACCGTTCCCCCCCATGTAAACTGGGGTAATACCTTCGGTTTCGTAGCGGCCGCGCTCGTGCAAAACCCGCAACAAAATCCCCACGTAGTAGTACAATCCAGCATAGCCGATCGCGGTCAGCCGAACCAAACCTCGGAAGTCCGACTCGTCAGAAATTGCCGCGCGTTTGTTCAACCAGTCTTCGCCTTTTAAGCGCAGCAGCACGTCAATTTTAGAGTTAAATGCCGGGCCGCGCAACCCCCGCAATTCGGCCCCGTCAACGTCGAAACGCCGTTCTAGAAATTTGGGGTTGAGTTGCAAGAACTGAGAAAACAGATCCCGTCCGGCGAGTTGCACCGAACATTGATGTACCAGTTGGTTCCCTTCCCAAATTGAAATGTCGGACGTACCGCCACCCATGTCAATGCAGGTGGTATTGACCAAATCGAGATCTTCTTGGTCTTTGAAATACTGCGCGATCGCCAGACTTTCCGTGCGGAAGTAGTCCGTGTCGTCGGGATCGGGACAAAAATGTTTGATTCCCGTTGTTTTGTTAAGGTCACCAACAATATCTTCCCACACTTTAGCGTAGCGGTTTTTGTCCCGCCGAGAAAATGCTGAGGGAAACGACAGCGACCATTGAATTTGGTTGGCTCCATTTTTGGCCGCCAGTGCGGAAACATGAAGGGCCAAATGGTTTAGAAACAGTTTAGCATAGGCGAACCCTTCGGTAGACCATTTGAGATCGGTTTTGATGTAGGCTTCTTGGGGTTTGAACCGAAACAGATCGGGGACGTAAATGCGACCATCGAAAATGGGACGATCGTCCGCTTGGCGATCGGTGGGTTGTCCCCGCGTCGTCAGTACCGTCGATAGGGGGAGGGGTTTTGTAGAAGGAATGAAGTTTTCCGGGATGAAGTATTCAAACAGAACGTTTAACCGCGTGTCGATCGGCGTTTCTGTCACTTGCAAGTGCAAATTTTCAAGGGGTAGAGATTCGGGAATGTCTTTGCGGTTGATATAGACGTTGCTAAACGACGTACCGAAATCGACTCCCACCGTCCAACTGTCCGCTAGGGTCACTTCTGGCGGTGTTTCTAGTAAAATCAATCCTAAATTGCGAGCGCCATTTTTACACTCGATATAGGCTGGATATTCTTCTAAACCCACCAGTTGGTATGTGCCTCGATTTTCTTTGAAAATGTGAGGTGTTTGCGCGTTGGGAAAGCTGACTTGAAACGTATCTTCGCCGTATTCGGCATCGTAGTAAAAACCGTAATATTCCTGCCAGTTTTCAGCGCGAAACTGCGGCCAGACTTCCAATACCGGAACCTCTTTTAGGGCTCGCGTTTCTTCGATGGGATAGTCTTTGAAAATGCGATAGTTTTTCGGTTCGGAATCGGTTTTGCCATCTGCATCTAAACCCACCAACGGCAAATCGATAATGACGCGAATCTGTACGCCGCGACTGTCGTTCACGGGTTGCAGTTGCATGGCCTTGACTAAGGCTTCGGGGGTGAGATAATTGAGTAAGATCGGATTGAGCGGAATAAGCGGCGTGACCCGTTCCCCTTGAAAGACGATCGGCTGGTTTCCAGTGGGGAAAAAGCCGCCAGGGAGAATTTCATCGCGATCGACAAACCAAAAGTCGGGCAAAAAGAGCTCGTCTGTGGTAATAAACTCGACATCGGGATATCGGGTTCGCAACTCGGGCACGTCTTCAAGTTTCACTGCCGCTAGGGTACGATCTTCCCATACCCAAATATTTTGTGGCGATTCGTTCCAGGCTTCGGCAATATTGGGATCGACGATCGCCAAGGGTTTTAATCCTGGTTTGTCCTTTTTCTCCTTACTGGGAACGATGAGAATATTGGAGGCTTTTGGCTTCGCTTTGACGGGTTTGTTGAGGGCAACTAACGCCCCCACATTTAATTCTACCCCGAAAAATTGCGGGTCGTTACTGAGGAGAAGTTGTTCGTTGGGTGCAGCCGACAGCAAGCTATTTTTAAACTCGTCTACCAACTCGCCAATTTGGTTCGTTGCCTTGCCACTTCCACCGTGATTTCCCAGTTCCGATCGCAGGTTTTCTAGCCAGCGATACAGCAGTCCTTTTTCGGTATCGTTGATAAAGCGATGGGGGGCTTGTAACTGTCCGTTTTCGCCACTCCACCAGGGCAAACCGTCCCAATTTCCCTCTTCTGACGGCACGACTAAGGTACTCGGAGAAGTCATTCCCACCGGCCGATCGTTCCAGGTAAAAACGTAAACATCCGTCCAGGGATGGCGATCGTTCGGTAAGCTATAAAGACTGTTGACGGCATCGGGTAGCAACTCGTACAATGCTCGCGCAAACGGATCGCGATCGCGTAAAGTATCGAGGCGCAATATATCCGCTTTCAGCGTCAAATAATATCCCCGAACTTCTGCCAAGGCGATCGCCGCCAACATTCCTTGCCACTGGGCGATCGCGGCATCGCGCACGGGGTAGTATTTATTATGCAGGGCCATCTCGAACGACAGCGGCCGGGCCCACACCGTCGGCACGGAACTAATGCTTTTCGTCTGTCCGGGGGCTTGGTAATCTAGACTGGAAGCCACATCGCTAAAGGCTTTAGGCGGCTGCGGATCCCAGACCCCAGACGCATCGCTGGCTTTTACGTCCGAGTCGGTTTTGAGTTTCGGGAGTAGCAGCGTCAGTTCGTTGTTGTTGGCTACTGTCACGGTGCGACCTCCTAAAGCTGACAAAGTTGGTACAAGGCTTTCGCTAGTCCGGCGGTGCCTTGGTTCGGCGGCGAAACCCGTTCGGGATCGAGACGATTTCGTAATTCTTGCACGGTATCGCGTTCTTGGCGACCGCGATCGCGACTGTCTTCAATGGCTAGCCTGGCCAGGTTCTCTGAGGGCAAATCCCCGATCGGCTTGGCAAATAGATCGGCACGGAACAAGTCGATTTGCTCGCCCTCGCACTGGTGAATGTCGTAAAGCCAATCTAAATAATCTTTACACCAATCGGTGATAATTTCAACCGCCTTTTGCTGGTCGGCATCGTTAAAGTCCGGCAATTCCTCCCCTTTCTTGTCGAAAATTTTGCCCAACAGTCCCGGCGTGGGGCGATAGAATTTAGGAAACCAGGGGGCCTGTTTTTGGAAGCGATCGATCCCCACACTTTTTGCGGCTTGCAACTCCGGGCCGATGTTTGACAGCCAAACGTAGGCGAAGCGAGTGGCATTGAGTAACTTCGTTTTGACCTCAAACGCATCGGGCAAATCATTCCAACCCAAACGGCCGAGATCCTTGCGACTCATTAACACAACCGATCCGTCACCCGGAGGCGGTTCTGATAAAAACAATCGTGCCGCTAACGCCCCGTAAAACTCCAGAAAATGGGGTTCGTTCCTCTGTGTTTTCTTACCAATACTAAAGTTAACTTTAGTAAACTTCTGGTTGCCCAGCAAGTACACCGTGTCGAAGGTTTGTTTGGCTTGTTCGGTGTAGTATCGCAATGCCGCTTCGGTATTCAGTAAAAACTGTTCGGAACGAGCGTAAACCCCATCGGGATCTTCGCCTTTCGGGGGGGCAAAACCGAAATAGGGCAATACGAACAAGCAGGAGATGCGAACGCCGTCGCGAATGTTTTCCTCGCTGAGTTTGTTGGCAATTAAACGCCCGATCGTCGGCAGTCCCGAAGCTCCCGTACCGCCAAAAATCGACCCGCACAGGAAAATTCCGGGGGTTTTTCCACCCGCTACGTCCGACTTGAGTTGCTTAATTAAACTGCCCCAAGGTTCGCGATCGAGTTTCTCCAATTTGACTTGACTCATAATCGCCGCACCAATGGCAGGACGACCTCGAAATCCGACATCGAGAGGAACTTGGCGCTCGTCTGCGGTATAAAGAACGTCAAATAAATGACCGAGAGATCCAGATGTTTGCTTCAGGTTGTTATACTGAAAAAACGATCCCAAATCTTTGTTCGTACTCGTTTCTTCAAACGGCGACCACAACCCGTAAGATTCGATGGGGGTTTTCATCCAAGGGCAGGTTTGTTTTTCTCCCTGCATCAAATTGTAACAGTTTTGATAGAGGTTGATGCGGCCTCTGGCTCGTTCTAAATTACCGTTGGTTTCATCTGCATCCACAAACAACAATCGTAGCGGTTGTTCGGTAAACAACCCGACTGAGGCAGCTTCGACAATGGCTTCGATACATTTTGCACCCGTGCCGCCAATACCGATAACATACAAAGAATCTAAGGGCACGATGTCAGTCTCCAATAATGCGACGCAGCAAAAAGGCTCCGGGAGGAGCGTATTTTAAATCTTTTGGCGAACTGGTGGCGGTGGACAGCCAGTATAGAAACAGGATATCGAATACGAAAAATCCCGTCAACGAAAGCAAGGCTTGTTGGCTGCGGTTGAAAAAGTACAACGCCACGCAGATACTCAACACGGGAAACAGAAATAAAACCCACCAGACAACCGCCCAAGGTTGCGCGTCTCGGGTGTCTCTAATATTTGCCCGCGCTGCTAGAACGTACCACAAAAGGGTACAAACAACAGACACGCCAAACACGATCGCGGCTCCCGTCATGTAGTCATTTTGAATCCAAGCATCGACGGGAACATCGCTGATGCCGATAATTCCCCGTTCGTAGAGCCAAGGTTGCAACCAAAATGCAATCAACGCTCCCACGATAGCAATAACGATGATCCGAACGATCTCGCTAGCTTTCATCGCGACTCCTCAAACTGTTAATCCGAGCCGCCGAATCGCGACTCTTACTTTATCTATCTCAGGGAAAGCGGAGTTTTTACGGCGATCGCTCCATTTTGTAAGAAAACTTTACAATCGAGGGGGCGATCGACGGTTTCCCCGCACCTTACGCCTCATTATAAACCGCGATCGCGTTTTGGCAAGCCGAAATCCGCATCCTCTGATATACTCACTTAGGAAGTACGCGCAACCCAACGGATAGCGGTGTTTGAGGAGTTGACAGTTATGGCTCGATGGAAATGGATCGCGATCGCGATCGTGGCAATTTTTCCGGCTGGGTGTGCGCCCGTGCGACATTCTCTTGAATGTCCGCCCCTTCGCAGTGCGGAAGCGAACGTAGGAGACAAACTCGATATCGAAATTTTTGTAGACGGTACGCCGTCAATGGAAGGTTTTGTAACAACGACAACAGACAATTCTTATATTAGAATGCTACAAGCGATCGACAGCGTGTTGGCAACCAGTCCGCCACATCCCAACCCCGCGATCGCCTACTATCGTTTGGGAAACTTTACTCGAGAAACAGAAGCGGAAAGCGAAACCGCTTTTTTTGATAAAATCGATCGCGACAATTACTTAAAAGCTCAGCAACCGGAGTTTTATAGAGGCGGTGCAGGGCAATTTCCCGCTTTGGAAGTCGCGCAAATCGAGACGGCGATGGAGTCGGAGAAAGAGGGCGATCGTCTCGCGATTATTATCACCGATCTCTACCAAAAAGATGCTGACATTACCAATATTAGCCGCACGATTAAGGAGCATCATTTCGATACGAGTGACAAAGATTATGCCATCGGAATTTTAGGGATTAGGAGCGAATTCGATGGTTTTGTTTACGATGTCGGGATCGATAATACTTCGTTTGCGTGGTCGGGACAGCACCCTTTTTATGTCATTTTCCTCGGTTCTTATGCTGATGTTGCCGACACGATGGCGAAGCTATTTGAGGAAGTACCCAACTTGCAAGAAGAGGGGCGATCGGTGGTGTTTTCTCCCCATCGTCTCGTCACCGATCCGGCTTATTTAACTGAAACTCCTTTACCCGACGGACTCGATCGCCCTGTAGTTCTCGATAACCGACGGGCGATCGTGGAAGCAGAAAGTGAGGCGATCGAACTGTTAGAAATTGCCGATCGCGCTGCTGAAGAAACCTTCGCGATCGCCTATAACATCCCTATCTCTGTTGCGAGGTTCGTTCCCAATATTGAAGATATTGAAGTCAGGAAGGCGATCGAACAGTTTGACGAATTCGATCGCGATTTCAAACCCGTTGAAGGCAGTTCGACGATCGGTGACACTCTAGAACTGACTGGATGGGAATTGGGAAGTAACGCGATCGAATTTACCACGAACTTGAATGCCAGTCAACTCGAACCGGGGCTGTATTACTTTATTATTGACGCGATCGCTACCGACTTGGAAGAACCCAGTTGGTGGGAAGAGTGGAGTTCGGAAGAAGACAGCCAAGATGGGACAAAAACCCACAATTTGGCCAAGTTTCTGCGCCAGTTAAAGAATATGACCCTGGATGCCGAACCCGCGATCGGTCGGTTTTGTTATGCGGTGCAGAAGAATTGAACTGCTTCATTTTCATATTGTGCATCAGATCTCCCAGGAGTTTCCTGCTTCTGCATCCGCGATCGCCGCTTGTACGAGTTTGTCGAGTTTCCCTTCAGACGCATCTCGTTCTAACTGTTCGTCCCACTTGCGGTTTGCTTCAACAATTTCAATCGCCCGCAAAATGGCTTTTGCTACTACATCCATTGCCCCTACATAAAACTCAAAGCAATGTGGGTTCTCTCCAATAGAATTCCACTTGTTTTCTATTAAGAGCTCCTGGAGTTGATAATCGTCAGCGATCTCAAGACAAAGTTGCTTGAGAGTGGCATAAAATTCTGGATTTAAGTAGGTCGAAAATTCTTCTGTAATTCTCAACAAGCGAACGTAGTGCCGATACAATGCTGCCACAGGCTCGATCCGATCGTCCGATTTTTTGGATTTGCTTACTTCTTGATAGTCTCGATCGCATTGCAATATAGATTTTAAGACTTCGTGCTTGGCCAGTATCGAATTTTGGTACTCGCCGATCTCGGAGATATCTTCTAGCGTTAAGAAATCTCGATACTTGTTGGTAATGTCTTCACAAATTTGTTCGACTTCTGCCAACGCCAATAGCTTTTTATAGCGATCGTCTTGCGCTGTTACTTTCTGTTCTGCTGCTAAAAGGCGAGAGTAATCTTGTTGAAACTCTCGTTTCCGAAAATCGGTTGTCGAATTTCTCCACTGCTGTTCTAGCGTAGCAATTTTTTCGGTAAGGTGAGTGGGAATATCGATATCGCTGAAGTCGATACCCTTAACTAAACTGTCGAAATCGATCTCTGTCTCGAACATACCCGCCTCCTGTTAATTTTCCATTTCTAATTTAGAATTGGAGTTTGGCGACTGACGCGATCGCCACAAGGCCAGCAGCGTACTAGCAATAAAGATACTCGAATAGACTCCTAACGTAAACCCAACAATCAACGCTAAGGCGAACAGCTTCAGGGTTTCGCCACCGAAAATAAAAATCGCCAGCAGGGGTAAAATGGTGGTTAAACTGGTATTGATCGATCGCGTCAAACTTTGGTTCACCGCTTCGTCTACCACGTTGTTAATATCCCGGTTCTCCTCTCGCTTCAAGGTTTCGCGAACGCGATCGTAAATTACCACCGTATCGTTGACCGAAAAGCCGATAATCGTCAGCAGTGCGACGATAAACAAACTATCGACCTCCGTTCCTAAAATCAATCCCATCCCCGAAAACAAACCGACAGTAATGGCGACATCGTGGAACAAAGCGACGATCGCGCAGATAGCATAATCGAATTGGAAGCGCAAACTGAGGTAGACAACAATCCCAACAGCAGCTAAGATTAATGACTGCAACCCGGAAGAGAGAAGCTGTTTGCCGATCGTCGGGCCGACGGTATCAATTTGGGTTGTCTTGGGGTCGAATACCCCCACTTCGGCCTCGATCGCCTCTTGTAACTGACTGCGTTCTTCTACGTCTAACTCTGAGGTGCGGATCGACAGCGCCGTGCGATTTTCTCCGACGACTTGAATGCTGCTATTCCCCAAATTTTGCCGTTCTAAAATGTCGCGTACCGCCGCTTCGTTAATTGGTGTATCGCAGTTTTGTTCGACGGTACAATCGAGTTCCCACTGCAAGCGCGTCCCGCCGACAAAATCCAAACTCGGTCGCACCGGAGCCCCGATCGTCACGGTAGAAACGACGATCGCGATAACTCCCAGCACCGCCAACGCGCCGGAAATCGACCACCACAATCCTCTTTGTTTAATAATGTTTAGTTTCATCGGTGCTCGGTAATGGATAATGAGAATCTAGCGTTTGGCTAAGCTAGGCAAAAACAACTCCGGGCGCTTCAGATCGGGAACTTTCAGAGAGAGGAACAGCAGCGATCGACTGCACGTAACAGCCGTAAACATACTGATCGCCACCCCAATACCCAAGGTTAAAGCAAACCCTTTCACTAAACCCGCTCCCAACCAGAATAGCGCCAAACACGCAATTAAGGTAGTGACATTGCTATCGAAAATGCTGGTAAAGGCGCGATAGAAACCCGACTCCACCGATCGATACAAACTTTTTCCGGCACGCAATTCTTCGCGAGTTCGCTCGAAAATCAGCACGTTGGCATCTACCGCCATGCCAATACTGAGGATAAATCCGGCAATTCCGGGTAGGGTGAGGGTGACTCCTAATAACGCAAATGCCGCCAAGGTTAGCACTGCATAGACCGCTAAAGCAATATCGGCGATCGCCCCTGGTAGGCGATAGTAAAACACCATAAACGCCAACACCAAAATCAAACCGCCTATCCCGGCATAGATGCTGCGGCGAATGCTATCGCGTCCCAATGTCGCGCCAACGGTACGATTTTCCACGATTTCCACCGGGACGGGTAATGCCCCACCGCGCAATTGTACCGCCAGAGTGTTGGCTTGTTCGAGGGTAAAACCGCCTTCAATAATTGCCCGGCCGCCCGTGATGCCCGTTTCGGCAAACTGGGCTGCCACCACTGGGGCGCTAATTAAACGGCCGTCGAGAAAAATACCCAAACTGCGCCCGGTTCCGGCTAAACTTTGGGTGAGTTCGGCAAACTTTTTCCCACCTTCACTGTCGAATTCTAGGGTTACGTCCCAGCGATCGGCAGCCCCGGCTGGCTGTACGTCGGCGTAATCTAAATTTTTGCCCGTCAGCGTTGCTTTGGCATAAAGTTGGTCGATCGAGGCCAAAATTTGGTCTTGCTTGCTGTCAATTTGGTCAGTCAGATCCGCGATCGCCTCGGGAGGGCTTCCTTCCTCGATCGCCACTGCCCGTTCGGTTTCGAGTTCGAGTAATTCTTGTCGCCGCACGTCCAATTCTGCTTCTACGTCGCCTTTGGCTTGTTCTTCGCGAAACGCCAATTGTGCCGTTCCCCCCAGGACGCGCTCGGCCTGTTCGGGATCGCTCACGCCGGGTAACTG
>CAKZKB010000132.1 GCA_937121005.1 uncultured cyanobacterium
TGGCGGCGTTGTTTTGTTGGAAGTTCACCAACCCCGTTAAAGATGGGGTAATTTTACCCAATAAAGAAGCCGTAATTGCAGTATTATCGCCTCGGTTAGACGATCGATGTTCGACGCGGGCGCTAGCACGAAGATCGGGGTTTGCGGTATATTCAAATCCGGCGCTGAAAGTATCTCCAGAACCGAGACCCAAACGAGAGGAGGTTTGTCCGACAGCGAAGGGTTGGGCGAATTGCGGGCCGCGGGCGGTTCCTTCAAAAATACTGCGGAAAATGTGCTCGTAAGCCAAGTTTACGCGCAAACCGGGCAGTACCGTCCAGCCGTGACGAATACCCAATGCGCCTTCGCCGCGCATTCCCTCGAAGCCGCCGAGGATGGAATATCGACCGCTAACACGAGTGTTTTCGTTGAGATCGTAGGCGGCTACGGTGTCTAAACTGGTGATGGAATTGCTCTCAAATTCGCCACCTGTAAAGAATTGATGGGTGAGGCGCACGTCAATTCCGGGCATCACCGACCAGATCAATCCTAACGTGGTGCGATCGGGATAGAAGTCGTCTTCGTCACTTAAATTCAGTTCGTTTTGTGCTTGGAATGTCACTCGTTCCATCAAGGGAACAGTGAGGCGAGAAATCAGTTGACTGGCGTTATTATTGGTGTCGTTGAGGTTATCTTCACGATCGCGGTTGACATAATCAATACCTAGCAAAATGTCGCCAAAGCGCTGTTGCAATCCAGCCCGAAATGTGGTAAGACTGTTATCCACTCGGCCGTTAATGGGGGCTTCGATTCCCGGATCGAGAAGTTCGGTAACGGTGGTGGTGAAACCGTCATTAATTTCGCGATCGAACTGAAATCGCAGTTGCGTAGACTGGCTGAGTCGGGCGGCTAAATTCGCGCCGTAGCGGGTTTGTCCGGGGCTGAAACTGACAGAAGAATTGTTAACAAAGTCGTCATCGACCGATCGATAAAAGGCTTGTCCTGTCAACCAGGAGGCGATGCGTCCGTTGGCTTCTAAGCGATAGGCCGATCCGCTAATTCCGTCGCGGAAAATGGATTCGTTGCTGGAGTGGGCAAATTCCCCGGTGATGCTACCATTTTCGCCCCAGGGAAAAATGAAGTCAAGACCGTACAGTTCGTAGTCGCGATCGCCTTCATCTTCACGCCAATAACTCGCACCGAAGAAGCTAGGACGGTTGGTATTATGGTTAAAATTATACTGGACTCGGCCGGCATATAAGTTAGTGTCGTCGCCGTCGCTTTCAAATTCGTAAATGACAACGATGCGGTTGACTAAGGTATTGCCAAATAAGTCGAACTCAGTGGAAAGAATGGGACGGCGAAAGCGAATCGAACCGTCGTCATAGTTGATTTCATAGTCCGGGCCTCGGGCCATTTCTTGGCGATCGAGGACAGTTCCAGGACGGGCAAATTCCTCGCTTTCGATGTAGACTCGTTCGCTACCGGGAACGACTAGGCGATGGGATAAAAAGTATTCTCCAGATGTGCCATCGGGAACGATAACGTCGCGCTGAAATCCTTCGATGTCGTTGCTATACAGGCCGGTAATTTGTAAGTTGCCGAAGTTGTAGTTGGTTTTAAATCCATGCAGGGCGCGAGTGGTGGCACTATAGAGTTGAGAAACGCGGTTAAATTCGTTGGTATGGTAATCGCCCCACATAAAAAAGTCGGCTTCTGCGCCTTGTATTCCCGCGGCCCGTTCGAGACGCAAATAGACGCTATCGCGTGAAGGTGTGAGGTATTGGACGGTAGAACTGTCTCCGTAGGTGGGATATTGGTTATCGCAAAACTGATCTCCTTCACGGAACAAACGATCGCGTCCGTCGCAGGTTTCGTTGAGCGATCGCGATGTATTAAAGGCACTGGTTAGCAGCCATTCCCCAATCGGCCCCATCGCAAATGCTGAGGTATGAAAATCAAATTCTGTCCCGTCATCAATGCGGTCTTCATCTAGGAAGTCCGAGAGGCTACCGTAGAAGTCGGTTCCACCCGCACCGAGGCGAATACTGGTTACGCCAGCGACAATGGAAGGGCGCAGGTTAGGGATAAATTCGACTTGGGTATAGGCTTCGGGTAAAATGTCTTCAAATTCGACACCGCGCAACGGTTCGTCTTGCAGTCGATCGACAGGGGAAATAAACTCGTCGATCGCGGCCCGAACGCGGACGGTTTGCGGGTTGACACCCGATCGCAGTTCTGCGGTAAAATTGCCGTCGATGGCTAGAACTTGAAATCCGGGGCGATCGGGATTGTTGTCTGCGCCGATGAATTCTCCGCCGCCGGAGGTGAGGGTGACAGAAGTTTCGCCTTCGATTAAATTACCATCAGCATCGGTAATCGTTCCTTGCAAAGTGACGGTCGATCGTCCGTCAGCACGAATGCGAGAGTTGGTAATCGGGGCGATGTCAATATTTTGGGCTGCGGTTTCAGTGACGATGGTAAAAGAAATGGGAGCGAAATCCTCAACGGTGACGACAATTTCGTTTTCTTCGTCCATCTCTAAGGGGACATCGTACCAGGTTTGGAGGATAAAGTCGCCGTCGGTTTCGCTGAGGCTGCGAATTTCTTCATCAACGCGATCGCCGTTAACTAAAATCCCGATCTCCACACCCGCTAGTACCGCAGGATAGCGCACCACAATACTCGTAGAACTGCGTCCCGTTAAAGTAATTGTGCCGCCGTTGCTGACTTCGGGCACGAGAATGGTGATATCAGTGGGGAGTTGGGAACTGGGTAAGGGATCGTTGGTAATGGGGAATTGGGTTTCGGTCGCGATGTCTTCGTCTACCGGATCGATTTCAGTCTCGCTAGTGTCAATATTTATATCAATTTGCTGCCACGCGGGAATGTCTTCCGGGTTGACTTGCGGAGAGTTCGTGTCCTCTTCTACAGCAATTTCCGAGGTATCCGCCGCTTCCTCAGTGGCAATGGCAGTTTCTTCGCTGTCTGCTGTATCATTGATTTCGACATCGGTATCGACATCAAAATCCAGATCGATTTGTTGCCATGTCCGAACTTCTTCTAGATTCGGGATTTGGGTATCTTCGTTGGCTTCAATATCGACATCGAGATCGATGTGTTGCCATGCAGGTGTAGGGGCGATTCGCGAATCGCCCCTACCATGGGTAATAGGTGACAAGTCAATATTTTCTGAATTGCGATCCGGATCGGTATCCAACGCTTGGGTATAGAGGATTGGTAATGGAGAGGCCGGACGGTTTTCTCCGATGGCGTTTGCAACCGAATGTAGGGATAAAGGGTGTTTTCCCTCCCTACGTTGGTTTTCTTCGATCGCGGCCGTTTTGCTGCGACGATCGCGATCGTTTTCTCGTTCCCGAGGCGTAACGGCCTCGACTCTAGCCGCCAGAACCACCAACACCGATAGTATAAAAAGGAGGCTGCGTAAGGTTTTCATCAGTTTTCCTCCTCTGCAAATGCGGGGGTGACAGCGAAGTTCATGCGGACGAGGCCGCTAGGTTCGACTTGGACTAAACGAGAGGCACTGTTGCCCTCAATGCGACGCAAGTTAGGAGCCAAATCGTACCCTGGCATACTCGACAAGTCAAGCGTTCCGGTTCTCGGCCCAGATAGCACCCCACGAACGGAGAACAACCCATTCGCATCAGTGGTAATGCGGTTGCCATCATCCATAAAAATAACGGCGTTGGGAACACCCGGTTCGCCATTTTGCTGTTCGCCATCGAAGTTGCGATCGACGAACACGCGCCCGATAATGGTTCCGCAGTCGGAAAGGATCCCCCGCCGCACTAACAATTGATTGGTGGCGGTATTGCTGGTGACGGTACGCGATCCCCCCGTACCGCTTGCGGCCACAGCGTTACGACCGCTACCCCGGATCGCGTCTGGGGTTAGAGTAGTAGCATAAACCAGTTCTAGGGTTTGTTCGGGTTCCAAGCGAGGAACGGTGACGCTGAAAGTACGGTTGCCCCGTTCGGCTTCCGGGAGGTCGATTTCGACACTGGTATCGCCAGTGGTAATCGCCCCGCGAAGGGAGTCGGGTAAAAACACAAAGCCCTCGGGCAAGCGATCCTGAACTTTTAAGTCCGTCACCGGAATAATCCCGGTGTTGCGAACCAAAACCCGATAAACCGCTACGTCACCGGGTTCGGCGGCGGCGCGATCGCTCGATTTAATCACCTCCAACATGGCGGGGATTAACTCCGCTTCTAGGGTGACGACATTAGAGGTGACATTTTCGACGTTTTCCGCGTCGTCAGAGGTGCGAAAGTTGGCGTTCCCAGTGTTGGTAATGGTGACGGTTTCAGTTTGAGCCGCCAACGGGGGGGCGATTCCCAAAAATAGGGCAGCAGAAAACAGCAACCCCAATGGTTGCTCGATCGCTAATTTCATTGTTCGTACTTAGGTAGAGCCTCGAACGGTGCGTTCGCTAACCGAGCAGATGTTCCCCGAAAACTGGCCCTGCAAGTTAAAGACCTCAGAAGATTGTAAGGGATTTTGAGTACAGCACAACCCCCTAGATAAGTAAATTTACTTTAAGTTTTGTACCGAACGGGGGCGCGGCGGTTTTTTGTAGGCTTAACTGTATATTCACGGAGTCCAGAGTATATCCGGGGATTCACCTAAGAGTTTTTACGGTTTTTGCCGGCCGCGATCGCGATAAAAAACCGGCCCTGGATCGGGAGATCCAAGGCCGAACTGCCTCCTGCCATTTTCTCGTTTCGCCGAACTCGCGTTTGGCGAACTAGCGTTGGGAGACGGCGTTGGCATCCTCGCAGGTGGCTTGGCGCATCCAAGCATCAGTATCGGCGATCCGAGGCATGGTCACGAGTTGGACTCCGTTGCGTCCTTCGATCCAGCCGCCGGCTTCTACGAGGGGAGGCGAGATCTCTTCGGTGCGGCTGTTGGAGGTTTTTTCCTCGGGTAGGGGTTCGTCGCTGCCCAAGTCTTCTAGGGCGATGGGATGTTCGAGCAGCAAGCGCGGGTTCTCGGGGATGCCGCCGCGGCCGGTAAAGGCAACATCGGCGGCTGTCAGTCCGGCACAGTAGGCCACTGTATCTCCCGCATCGATGGTGTCGCCGCTCAAGCTCTCGAATATGTCGTCGCTATTGACATCAGGAGTGGTAATTTCAATTGTGCCGTCGATGCCGAATTGGGAACTGGCATTGATATCGCTAAAAGGAGTCAGAAACGGGCGCGGTTGCAGGCCGAACACCGCATCAGCAACGATCGTAATGTTGCCGCCATTCCCTTCAACCGCACTGGCAACGATATCGCTGTTAAACAACCCCACCAAAGTATTCGTATCGATGGAGATATCGCCACCATCTCCTGCACCCCCCGCTTCGGCAGAAATCAGCCCTCGGAAAAACATAACGGTGCTACCCGTATCGATCGTCACGTTACCGCCATCCCCTCCAGTGGTGGAAGCGGCAATGGTACTGTTATTGAATACGTTCAGCCTGTCGGCAGAGATGGTGACGTTGCCTCCGCCACCAATGCCACCGGCTTCGCTGGCGATCGCGCTTTCGTCGCGCAAGCGAATAGAGTCGGCGTTGAGCGTGATATTGCCTCCGGTTCCCGAGGCCGCGATCGCTTCGATTTGTCCCTCGTCGTTGAGGCGTATGGTGTCGGCATTGACAAGCAAGTTACCCGCATTAGCAGGCCCCTCGTGAGCAACGGTGACGAGTCCTCCATCGGAAACGGTTAACCGCCGGGTATTGATAATTACGTTGCCTGTTTCACCTGTGGGGGCATCGGGGAGTCCAAAAAACGCGCGCACGGGTTCGGGTTGGATTTGAGCGCCTGCTCCTAAAACACTTTGCCCTCCGTTGATATTCATAGATCCTTGAGAAGATACGCCACTAACCTCGACTTCGGAAGCTTCAATCGTCAAAGTACCAGCAGAACCACTCGCGCCAGTAGACACGAAAATGTTAGCGCCATCCCTTACAGATAAACGTTCCGTTTCAATGTAAAGCGTTCCCGCATTACCTTCGGCTCCACTGGTGGAGGCCAAAATGGTTACTAACGGTGAGTTGGGAACTATCCCAGTAAGTTCCACAAACTCAGAGGAAAAAACATTCAAATCTCCTGCATCTCCACTTCCAAAGGTTTGCGTACCAACTCCACCACCGTTGAAACCAGTCAGACGCGCAGTGGAGATAGTAATATTTCCTGCATCACCTTGTGCGGCTGCGTGCGCCAAAATAATTCCGCTATTGAAAGCACCTCGAGAATCTAGTAACTGTACGAAGTCCGATGCTTCTAAAAGAATAGAACTTCCATTTCCTGTGTTAAAAGAAGAACTTATAATTGCTCCAGCGCCTTGTGCAGTATAGCGAGGGGTCGAAACCCGGATATCACCACTATCAGCATCGGCCAAATTTTGAACGACGATACCCGTAAAAATTGGCCGCAGAGGAAAAGAACCATCTAACAATACTGATTCAGCTGCGTTGACAGTCACACTTTCAGATGGCTGCGCTCCTTGATGGCTAATTAGCACCAGCGATCGTTCTACCATGGAAACATTTGCCCCAGCAATTCCCACCGAACCACCACCGATACCGCTAGCATCGGCAAGGGATTCACTGGCTAACCGCACATCTTGAAAATCGGAGATACTCTCGTAATTTAACATCCAGCCACCAATGCCTACTGGTGGAGTTTCAAGTGCTACCGTACCTGTGCTGACAGCACCAAGTTCGATCCGTCCCGAATCGGCGACCAATACCCCCCCATTAAGGTTGACTTCACCACCGACTAGGGCTAAGGTTTCGCCAACAGGAACTCGCAAACCACCGGGGTTGATGTTTCCTGTAAAAGGAGAAAATATGGCAGATGAGTCATCGAAGCGATCGATCTGATGCCCGCTATTTGTAACTTCAATACTTCCCACGCTACCACTAAATTGCAAGCCTACCGGAACGCTAACAGTGAGAACGGGGGATGTTTGCGGGTTGCTAGCACTAAAAATCGTACCGTCGGCAAAGGTGAGGCTGTCAGCCGTACTGCCTAAGAAAGAACCACCAATATCGAGGGAAGCATTAGATCCAAACTGAATGCCGTTCGGATTGAGCAAAATTAAGTTGGCAGTACCGTTGGCGCTCAGTGTACCATCAATATCGGACAAACGACTTCCGGTGACGCGGGTGATGATATTGTCAATTGAAACCGTATTGTTAAAAAAGGCTTCGCTACCCGTTGGTACGGAAAAGTCATCGAAACTGTGAAATAAATTGGTTCCAGCCGTTGTGCCGCCATCAATGGTAAAAACGGAACCGTTAGGAGTTACGATGGAATTCTGGGGCAGCGTCGCGTCGGGGACGATTTGGGCCAGGGCGCGATCGGCGGCTAGGGGCAAAACGATGGGGGAAAGCCCAGCTAGCAGCATTAGCCGAGCGAGACAGCAACGAGATGGATACATGGCAATCTTCCTGTCGCAAGATAGGTGATATGGTCTAGTGGTGATACCAACGGATTTCCCCTGGGCTGGATCGAGACTTCGCTCTTTACCTGTATTGCATCCTATCACGTCAGAACCGATCGAATCGTAAATTTGTTACAAATCTCAACTGGTTAACGACTGCCCAACATAAACTCGCCAACGGAGGTTTCGGCATAGTAGTCTGTCCCGGCGGCACGGGAAAAGCGATCGCTGTTGCCGAACCCGAGGGCGCAAGGAGCGAGATTCATGGAAGTGGCCACCAAGTACATGGTTTGGTACAAAATACCCACATCTTTAAGAATACCTGCGTAGGCAATGCCTTGATACGTTCGGGCGACGCGAACGTACCGAGCGGCCAGAACAATTAGAATTTGAGGAACTTTTCCCCGGCATTCGTTGGTGCGCCCGGCATCAACGAGCAACTCTTCAACTTGCCGATCGCGATCGCGCACTTTGCCTAGGCGATGGGTTTGCGGACAGTAGTGATACAGCCCGGAGGGAATGCCTTGACAAGCGTTAATTACTGGATACAGTTCCAGTTCGTAGGAAGCCGCAGAACTCGGGTAGGGTCGGCTGCTGCATTCGTTCCCTTCCCGAATGAAGGTAGAGCGCAGCCGAGCCACGCGATACAAAAATTCTCCCAACTGGGTAACGGTTATGGGTTCGTCTCCATGTTCGCGGATCGATCGCCGCGTTTCTAAGGCTTGCGTCAGGGAAATATCAGAGGCTTTTAGCTGGTCGATGTCGGGGCGACAGAGTTCGATATACTCGGAAAAGGTTTCCGGTTTGACGACGGGCAGAGGTTTGACGGGGCGCGAAAACTCACGCGGATCGCCAATGGTACTTTCTTGTCGTCCTTCTCGCGATCGTGTGTGAAACAGCAAATCGTGAAACTCCCATACTGCCAGATCTTCGGTGGCATCGGCAGGTTGGGCGACCTCGGCAGTGGTGGGGACGATCGCCCCCGCACTCAGCAGCAAACTCAGGAAATGCCGGGCCGTTCCTTCGTCGAGTTGGGGAACGCGATCGGCCAGTTCCAATACTGTTTTAGGTTGTGACAATTCGGCGACAATTGCCCCGCCGTGCCAGCTAAAAAAGGACACGCGAGCGGCGGATAAGGGGGTTTCCAAGACGGTTTGACCGCGATCGCTACGGCAAAAGGCAAAGCGGGACAAGACGTAATAAGTTTCCACCTTTACCTCTTGAAATTCAAACGGAGGCGTTAGGGAAGTTACCGACAATCTTGCGATCGGCGTGTTATCAGCTTGCAAAGTGTACTCAATTGCACCCAGGCGGGATAGCTTTGCAAGATAAAAATATAAAGTAGGAATACCTTGAAAACCATCAAATCTTCGTACAATTTTGCTCAATTGCGTACTTGTTTTTCCTGATCCATCAAGTTCTTGAAAAGCAGATAACAAGCCGGATGGTAAATTTTCCAATGAAAGCGTATTAGAAGAACCTTCTAGTGCTAGGGATTGGTTGGAGGTTTCAATTAGAGAAATTCCAGTTTTTAAGTTGAGCAATAAAAAAGATGTCATCGGTTTTATTAAATCTTTGGATTACCCTTTTTTATCCCTCTCCATCCAAATCTGGATTTTTCAGGAAAGGGATAGAACTGTCTCAGAAAATGCACATAACTACAGATCGGTCGTGCTCGATGACATACCTTAACTCCTCATCAGATACGTATTCTGGTCGAGGGCTTAAGGGAATTGTAAAAATTGCCCGGCAAGGGTTATTCGGATCTTCTTGAACCTCCCAAAAAAATGCAGATGTATCAACCTGCACGTCTAGTTCCTCTGGGATAACAATTCCCACGTTTCGCAAAACTTCTTCAGGATTTTGAATGAAATATTGGCGAAACTCCTCATCGAGCCAAGCCTGAGCAATTTGCCGACCGATGGTATCAAAGTTTTCCAGCCAGTTGAACCGTAAAATCATTTTAATTTCCTCGCTTTAGGGATAGAGCAGTTTCGTTATCTGACGTTAGACTGGATTTAGCTTTTAGGTTGTAGCCCCCCCGTCTTTCCATACGCAAAGGCTTTAGCCTGTTCGTCGGTCACGTAGCTGGGTTTGGGCCCTACAGGGATTTCAAAAATCACTTTTGTGGGGTCGTCTGGCGAAGGATACAGCTTCCAGTTTGCGGCTTTGGTATTAGCTTTCACTTCCACGTTATTGGGAACAGTAACTCCATTTTCAGCCAGTACCCCACCCGGATCGCTGATATATTTTTCTCGAAAGGCCGGATCTAGCCAAGATTGAGCCGTCAACCGACTCATCTTGTCCAAGACTTGCAGCCAACCTGTATCTAGCAGCATAGCTTTCCCCGATCGTGTTGACGATAATTGAATGTTATTTCTAGAATTGGGCCATGTAACCCATTTGAGTGCAGGATATCACGATAAGTTTTTCTTGACAACCCCTCCCAGCTAATTTTTTTGACAAAATGAAACTACGATAAATAGGGAGCCGTTGGTTGGATCCAACCACTCCCTTCTGATGGTTAAAAACCACACTGCACAGCCTGACCAGATTCCTGCTCGACAAATTGTCGCAACTCTTCATCGCTGACGTAACTCGGTCGGGGCATCAAAGGAATTTGAAACAGGGCTTTAGTCGGATCCTCCGACGACTGTTCCACCTTCCAGGAAAAGGCTTGCGGATCCACTTTTACCTGCCACCAGTGCGGTACTTGCAAGCCCGTTTCTTCCAAAGTTGCTACCGGATCGGCAATAAACTTCTGCCGAAACTCCTCATCCAACCAAGAACGAGCAATCAATTTCCCAACCCGATCCATGGTTTCGGGCCAGTTGACTTTCAGCAGTTGAGTTTCTTCGAGTTTCTGCAACCCTTCGATGTTAGCTGTCTCTGCTAAAAACTCCTCCAGATCGGCATCGGAAAGGTGGTCGGGACGGGGAGCCAAAGGCAGGTGAAAGCAAGCCACTTTAGCATTGTCGGACGACGGTTCGATCTTCCAACGATACGCCAGAGGATTAACTTTAATTTCCAGCCAGTCGGCAGCTTCAATTCCGGCTTGCTTCAGGGTGTTTTTGGGGTCGTTGAGGACGCTTTGGCGAACGGTTTCGTCGAGCCAGCAACGGGCAACGAGTTTGCCAACCCGATCGAGGGTATCGAGCCAGTTGACGCGCAGTAGAGTGGTGGGCATGAAGTTTTCCTCCGTTTTATTGCGTTTTGTTAAATTTATCCGGATTATACACGATCGGGTACTGTTTGCGGCCGTTGCCCGCGAAAATTAAACATGGGATTGCAAATCTCTTTGATATACCCCAAGACATCGCGGTGGCCGCCGGGGTGCTCGCTGAGTGGCGGTAAGGGGGGCACGGGTTCGCGAAGTGCCAAGCTGAGTAGTTTGTCCCCCACTTGCAGCAAGACGCGACGCGATCGCAATTCTTCGACAATGGGTTGTAAGTCTTCCCAAGTTCCGGTAAAGTCGAAAGTTTTCTTCAACTTTGTGACTAACTGTCGCTGACTGGGGCCGTCGTCGCAACAGGTATAAACTTGATAGCTGAGTCCTTCTAAGATGGTTTCTTCAGCAATAGCGCAGGGACGAGTATCGAACAGGCGAGCGCGATCGTCCCCTAACAGTTTAATACTCAGCATAGGCGCTTCAGAATTAAATAGCTGATTCCAGCGAGCGATCGCTTCTTTGAGGGCTTGATGTTCGGGCGTATTGGAAAGATCTTGATCGAAATTGAGATCCCGAAAGAGATCTTTTTGTCCCATTTCCCCTGCGTCTTCAAAAAAGTAAGCCAGGTTATGCAGTTGTTCGGGGGGGAGAGGATAGATGTAGGGATAACTGCGTTGCGGAATCAGTTCTAATCCGTATTCGGCTGCATTTTCGTGATAGGGACTGAAGCGATCGGCTCGGACTCGACCGACTCCAGAAGGCGGTTGTAAATGCACCAACCAAGGCATCCAACCGAGCGGTTCGTTATACCATTGCGGATCTTCTTCTGGAAAGCCAACTAAAAAGTTCCAGAGGACGTGCATTCCATTTTCGCGCCCCCATTTCAGCAACCGGAGGTTTATAATTGCTGTATTGCCCTTTTTCATCAGTTTTAGGGCTTCGTCATGGAGGCTTTCGATTCCCGGTTGTATCCAACGAACGCCAGCCTCAGCCAGTTTTTGCACTTGCTCGCGCTTGAGGTTAGCCTTCGTTTCGTAAAAGATGTTGTATTTTTCGGGCAAGTTATTAAAAGCAGGCAGTACGGTGTCGATGTGTTTGAGGTCTAAGATATTATCGACGACAAAAAACCGTTTGCTGCCGTAACGCTGGCTTTGTTGCCGAAATTCTTCCACGACGCGATCGCTCGATTTAGAACGATAGGTCATCCCTTGACCGTTGAGCCCGCAAAAGGTGCAATGTTGCTTCTGTCCCCACCAACAACCGCGAGAGGTTTCGATAGGCAAACCCGGCTCGATGTATTTGCCAATTTTAGAGTTGTTCAGGGTTTCAAAGTAGCTGTCAAAATCGGGAAGGGGAAGGGAGTCGAGATCGTTGGCTGACGATCGCGGTGGCGCACAAATGGTAATATCGTGATGGCGATGGGGCGGCCCCAATACGCCGTAGGGGAGTTCTTCTAAACGAATATCGCGGCCGCGATCGAGCAAGCGACGGCACAATTTGGGAAATACATCGTCGCCTTCTCCCGAACAGACGAAATCGACCCAAGGGAACGATCGCAATGTCGTCACTCCCATAATGCTTTCGCAGTTGGCTCCCCCCATCAAAGTGATAATATTTGGATCCCATTCTCGCAAGCGACGCAGCAGAGCAAGTGACGCACAATGCTGGTAAAATGAAGAACTACAAGCAACAATTTTGGGTTGTAACTTTAAGATGGATTCGGCAACGCGATCGATAAAAGCGATCGCTTTTTGGCGAACAAGTTTCACGTGCCGAATGTTGTCGGAGTTGTCGTATCCGGTGACGCGGAAATATTCGCTGTCGTCGGTCTCAAAATCGGGAAATGCAGCTTTAGAAAATGTCCATTCGCCTAACAAGCTGCCAACTAAGCCATCTTGCAAAGAAACGTATCTATAAAGACCAATTTCTTCGGCAAACCAGAGGTTAGGATAGAGAACGGTTGACTCGATACCCTGACGCTGGAGGCTGGCGGTTAGCAAACCGAGGCCCAGGGAAGGGCGCTCGATGGCGGCGTAGGGCATGAGGACGAGGCAAACATCAGTCACGATCGCGATACCCGATAATTTTATACGATTGAGCAATTTGTTTGCAACTCTATCATGCTATGGCGATCGCGTCAATTCCCAGAGGTTAGAATTTTCCAGACGTTATTGCCAGTATTCCAGTTCGGCGAACCAATCGCGTACCCAATCAACGCCGTTGCTGAAGACAACGATCGCACTTTCCACACCGCATCGATCGCGCCTCTCGATCGAACCCAAATGCTTCGAGCAAAAACTGCCACCGACAGCGACGAGTATAGAGATAGTTTACCATATCCCGATCGGGTCGATCGCCCCCACTGCTCGATATTGGCGCAGAAAAATTCATGCGGTAGCGAAACGGATCTAACCAAGTCAGTTGACGGCGACTGTGCAACAAAGACAGAGCGATCGCGCCATCTTTATACTGCCTGGAAATCTCGCGAACATCGCCAGTTTCTGGGAGTGTTTTAGCTAGCCGCATTGCTTGTTTTCGCTGCGATCGCGCCTGACGTTCAAAAAAGTTGCGTCGTCGCTTGTCTTGGGGATCTAACCATCCCGTCGGTTCGCTGACAAATGCCAAGGCTTCGGCGGGTTGGCGATCGCGTCCGGCACGTCCGATTTCTTGCACGTATTCCGAGAGTAAAATTGGACTTTGGAAGTGGACGATCCAACGCACATCTGCTTTATCGATCCCCATACCAAAAGCAGAAGTAGACACCACAAAGGGCAAGCGATCGTCGAGCCATTGCGCTTCGATGTCTCGTCGTTCTTCAGGAGTCAAGCCAGCATGATAAGCCGCCGTTGTCAACCCCTTAGCTTGCAACCAGTCAGCTAAATTTTCGCCATCTTTACGAGGGCGAACGTAGACTAAACCAGATTCTTTGGGACGCGATCGAATAAAATTAAATAGGCGATCGCGGCGACAGCGTTGCGTCCAGGCAATTTGTACCGTTAGTGCTAGATTTTCCCGGTAGGGATTGAGAAGATAGGTTTGCGGCGATCGCAGTTGCAACACCTCAGAAATGATGCGCTGTGCCTTTGTATCGGCGGTAGCGGTAAACGCGGCGACAGCCATTCGATTTTGCTGTGGCTTGTTTTTTAACAAGGACGATCGCACTGCTCCCAAGCGCCGATAGGCAGGTCGAAATAGCTCTCCCCATTGTACCAAACAATGAGCCTCGTCGAGAATTAAACCATTGATAATCAGTTGCGGTTGCGATAGAATTTCCCATACAGATTGTTTGAGTAAAGTCTCTGGAGAAACGTAGAGCAGGCGCAGGCGATTTTGCGAGAGTAAAGAGAGGTTATATTTGTATTGCGATCGCGCCAGTTCGCTATGGAGAGATGCGGCAAAAAGTTGGCGATCGCGCAACGCTTTCACTTGGTTTTCCATCAATGCTACCAACGGCGACACGACGATCGTTAACCCAGTTTGCAGGAGCGCCGGAAGTTGAAAACAAATCGACTTTCCCCCTCCTGTTGGCATCACCACTAGCGCATCTTGTTTTTGCAACAAACAGCGCACGATTTCCCCTTGTGGGGGACGAAAATCTTCGTATCCCCAGATGCGCTGAAATGCCTCTCGAACGCGATTCCAGTCGGCGGATAAAGAGTTGTTCATTTGTTAAGATCGATCTTCTTCGGCACGTTGGCGGATCGCTTCTTCCATAATCCGAATGTTCTCTTTTATGGGTTCTCCTTCTGGCGTACAAATAGGAGGATACTGAATTACGTGCATACCGTTAGAGCGACGACTAAACAAGATCCGAATTGCTTCGTCATCGTGACGATGTTCGAGAACGTAAGCTCGAAGATCGGGCGTATTCATCTCATTAAAGTTAGGTTTCATCAGATAAACATCCAAACTCTACTTGCAAAAATGATGATTTCTAGGGTATTCCCTGCCAGAATATAAACCTCTTGGGTGCGATCGTCAAAACGCGATTTACGGTTGTTGGGTTTTCATGCTTCAACCCAACCTACGCTCTATTTATCTGTGGTTGCAAGACTTCTACCCAACCTACACGCTTGCACGATCCAACAGGAGCTAGGCAAATATTACCATCGATCGCCACACCGCCAAAAAAAAATGAGAGGATGAACCCTTACCCCTAAGTACGTCATCCCCTCTATATCTCTAGAATGGCTTAAATCGAAAGTTGTAGGTGCGATCGCTTTCACGCATTGGGCGCGATCTCGATCGCACAAACTCGCGATCGAGCTCTACAATGAGTTTAACGCAAACTCGGAGATTCGACAGGGGTGGCGAATAATTGAGACAGCACCGACTCCCGTTCTCGGGTCGGTTCTGTACCGATCCATAAGGTTTCGTAGAAGAAGAAAGAAACTCCTGCAAAGCCACGATCGCGTACTGCTTCCACCTTCGATCGCACCAATTCGATATCGGTAGGACGATCGCGCAACCCCGCCAAAATCCCAATTCCCACCGGAATGTGCGATCGCGCCGCTTCCACTTCTGCGTATTCTAATTCGCGCACGAACCGATCCAATTCGGGACGATAGACTTGCAAGATCAACTCCTCAATATACCCGCGTCGTTCCCAGGTTTCCCAGTCTTGTAAATAGACGGGATAGGCCCAATGCTGCGGGTTAGGAGAAACGGAAACCGTACAAGTGGGACAGTGCTGTTTGATGGTGGCAAAAACGCGATCGACAAACTCGGTAATTTTATCGGCTCGCCATCGGATCCATTCGGGATCGTCGCTATTTTCCGGCGGTTGCTGACCGTTATGCTCCCGTCGGTAGAGATATTTCGTATAAAGATCGTAGCCAAATTCAGACGGTAGAGAAAAATGGTCGTCGAATTGAATCCCGTCGATGTCGTAATTGCTGACAATTTCGGTGACTAAATCGAGGATAAACTCCTGTACTTCGGGATAAAAGGGGTTCAACCACACTCGCGGTAACACCCCTTGCATTTTAATCACTGTATTGTCAATAGTTTGGGTGAGCCAGTGGGGATGTCGTCGCACCAATTCCGAGTCCGCCGGAGCCATAAAACCGAACTCGAACCAAGGCAAAATTCGCATCCCGCGATCGCGTGCTAATTCTACCGCTTCTTGCAGCATATCTCGTCCTTGCAACCCCGGTTCGGGATAGCGCGATCGACCGATCGCTTCCCGCGCCACTTCGCTCGGATAAAGCGTGTAACCCCCTTGCCAAACGGTGGGATAAATGGTATTAAAATGAAACTCGTGCAAGCGATCGATCCCCGCTTCTAAATTGGCGCGAGAAAACAAGATGTCGCTATCGACATTGGTGAGCCAAACGCCGCGAATTTCAGCGCGATCGCTAGCCAAAGAAGGGACGATCGCCGTGCAAACAA
>CAKZKB010000133.1 GCA_937121005.1 uncultured cyanobacterium
GACGATTCACTGCTAAGCAGTAGAATCGCGGCTTCCTTGTCCGGCACTCTCCCCTTGGGGCAGCTACAGTTGTCCAAGATAGGCGGCGCTCTCGCCTACTGCTAGGAACTTTGGCCTTGGCAGCACTCCGAGTCGTTTCCGCTCGTGAGTTGAAGTCATTATTGATAATGTCATGCCAACTTTTGACCGGCTCCCTACTTTTAAAATCGGGCGATACCGGATTTACAGGTTCAGTTGTACCTTGCCCGAGCAGGTCTTGTATCTACCTGGTGCTCCAGATCTCTTAGTCTGGCAGGTAATAGTGCCGTACTCAGCTAGATCGTAGTATAGCACATTATTGGCCACCGATAACTATCGATTCACCTGACGGTAGAATCGTAGGATGCGCGGCGGTTTTACTCAATTCTGAGTGTATCACGATCGCGCTTCCAGTGCAACCGACACCCGATCGCCCTATAATGTCCCTAGCTGGTAACAAACGGAGAACTGCCATGTCCCTACACGACTTGTTGATGCTGCTGGTGCTGCTGTTTCCCGGAATTTTGCTGTCGGCGCTGATTATGGGCGCATTTGCCTTTGGCGGTTAATTTGGCCCCGCGCCGTGAGATAATGGCCGCGACGACCCCAGGCTGCACATTCCCATGAGCGATCGACCGAAAATTGTGGTACTCGACGACGATCCTACCGGATCCCAAACCGTTCATAGCTGTTTGCTGCTGACGCGGTGGGATACAGACACGCTGCGGTTGGGGTTAGCTGACGAGTCGCCCATTTTTTTCGTACTGACGAACACTCGCGCCCGCACGCCGGAAGAGGCGACGGCGGTAACGCGGGAAGTTTGTCGCCACCTGAAAGATGCGATCGCGGCGGAAGGAATTGAAGATTTCCTGGTTGTCAGTCGATCGGACTCGACGCTACGCGGACATTATCCCATCGAAACTGACGCGATCGCCGAGGAATTGGGATCGTTCGACGCGCATTTTTTAGTCCCGGCATTTTTTGAAGGTGGGCGCTTCACTAAAGATAGCGTGCATTACCTGATTTCCGATGGCGAACCCGTGCGCGTCGATACCACAGAATTCGCAAAAGATTCGGTTTTTGGTTACAGTACCAGCTATCTGCCCGACTATGCCGAAGAAAAGACAAACGGGCGAGTCAAAGCCAGCGAAGTAGAGCGATTTTTGCTCGAAGATATTCGTTCGGGCTGCGAAGAACGACTGTTACAACTCGAGAGGAATTGCTGCTGCGCGGTGGATGCGGAAGTGCAAGCGGATCTGGATCGATTTGCGACCGATGTGCTTTCAGCAGCGAGCCAAGGTAAGCGCTATTTATTCCGCAGTGCGGCGAGTTTGTTGACCTCTCTGGCTAAATTGGGGCCGCAACCGATCGCGGGCGAACAGATGAGCCAATACACCCGAAATGGCAAGCCCGGTGTGGTTTTAGTAGGGTCGCACGTCAAGAAAACCACCCAACAATTGGAGCAATTGCTAAAAGAACCGGATGCGATCGCAGTGGAAGTGGAGATTTCTCACTTACTCGAAGAGAGTCGCGATCGCCGCCAGCAACTTCTCGACGACACCTTAAAACAAGTATACGACATTCACGATCGCGGTCAAACTCCGGTTATCTATACCAGCCGCGAAGAAATCACTTTTCCCGACGCACAAACTCGCTTGCAGTTCGGCACGGCAGTCTCTACTTTGTTAATGGATATTGTCAAAGGATTGCCCGCCGATATTGGTTTTTTAATTAGTAAAGGCGGTATCACTTCTAACGATGTGTTGAGTACGGGCTTGTCACTGCGATCGGCACGATTGTTGGGACAAATTTTAGCAGGCTGTTCGGTGGTGCGAACGCCGGACGAACATCCGCAATTTCCCAATTTACCCGTTGTTTTGTTCCCCGGAAATGTGGGCGATGCCAACGGTTTGGCGACGGCTTACCGACGGTTTCAAGGCTAGAAGAATGAATGAACCAGGAGTGCTACTCTCAACTCCTGATGCGAGCCTTGCTGGCCGATCGTCTGGCGGGGCTGAGTTCAATTTCCCCGGCGTACATTTCTTTTTTGTCTAAACTCCAGGCATAGAATTAATTGGCGGGCCTTAGTGCTAGAATAGTAGAGCAAAACTCGTTTTCAGCATGGTCAGCGATCGCCCTCGTATTTGTATTATCCTCGGAACGCGCCCGGAAGCGATTAAATTGGCTCCGGTGGTGCTTGCATTCCGATCGTCCCCGGACTTCGAGACCCGAGTGGTTCTCACCGGACAGCATAAGGAAATGGTAGCACAAGTGATGTCACTGTTTGGCATTGAAGGCGATCGCGACTTAGCGATTATGAAACACGGGCAAACCCTCGTCGATATTGCCTGTCGCAGCTTGCAAGGATTGGACGCATTTTTTAGCACCGAAAAACCCGATTTCGCGATCGTGCAAGGGGATACTTCCACTGCCTTCGCTGCCGCCTTAGCTGCATTCTATCACAAAATTCCCGTCGGTCACGTCGAAGCAGGTTTGCGAACCGATAATCTCTTCGATCCCTATCCCGAAGAAGCCAACCGCAGGCTCATTTCCCAAGTGGCGCAAGTGCATTTTGCCCCCACCGATCGCGCTGTAGAAAACCTGCAAAAATCTAGCATTGTGGGTAAGATTCATAAAACGGGAAATACGGTCATTGACGCGCTGCTTTCCGTGGCCGATCGCCGTCCCGACTGTCCCGTACCGGGGTTAGAATGGGATAACTATCGAGTGCTGTTAGCCACCGTTCACCGCCGGGAAAATTGGGGCGATCGCCTGCAAGAAATTGCCAACGGATTTTTAGGTATTCTCGATAAGTTTGACGATACGGCATTGCTGTTCCCCCTGCATCGCAACCCCACCGTGCGATCGCCTTTGCAAGCCGTTTTAGGTCAACATCCGCGCGTTTTCCTCACCGAACCCCTAGACTATTCTCAGTTAGTGGGAGCCATTCAACGCTGCTATTTATTATTAACTGATTCTGGAGGACTGCAAGAAGAAGCCCCCGCCTTGGGCAAACCTGTTTTAGTATTGCGAGAAACCACCGAACGCCCGGAAGCAGTGGAAGCAGGCACGGCAAAATTAATTGGCACAAATCGCGATCGAATTGTTGACACGGCCAGCGAACTGTTAGATAATAAACAAGTGTACGATCGCATGGCAACGGCACAAAATCCCTTCGGTGACGGACAGGCTTCGACCCGAATTGTACGGATTGTCAAGGACTATCTTGCGGGATCGATGGGCTAATTGAAAAATTGTTACACTAGAATCCACTGACAACAAAAACATGAGGCGATCGCCATGACGCAGGCGACAACAGAGTACAAACATATCTTGCTCGATGACAAGGGAGTTGCTACTATCGAAGGGACAACAATGAAGGTTGTTGAGTTAGTGACTTCCCACATCACCTACGGATGGAGCCCAGAAGAGCTTCATTTTCAATATCCTCACATTAGTTTAGGTAAAATTTACTCGGCCTTGGCTTATTATTGGGATTGCCGAGAATCTTTGGATGAGGAGATGGAACGACGGTTTGAAACTGTCGATCGGCTGAAGCAGCAGGCTTCACCATCCCCAATTGCCCAAAGGTTGAAGGATCGAGGTTTAATGGCGTGAATTTGTGTTTTTATATGGACGAAAACGTTCCTCGTCAAATTACAGTTGGTCTCCGTCTTCGGAATGTTGATGTTCTAACGGTACAAGAAGACAATCGGGTTTTCGGTCAACTCTAATTGTAATTGATTGTGTAGGGGCGATTCGCGAATCGCCCCTACAAATTTAGAAATTCTGTTCGACTTGAACAAAATCTTCCGCTCCTAACTCAGCAAGAGTCACACTAGAAGTAATGACCGCGAGAGCCTGCCCCGAACTAGCAATGGCAATCTGGATATCGCCAGAAACTTCAGAAAATGCGAGATCGGCAAAGGTCAGTCCTCGTGTCAACCCGATCGAGTCTTCTCCATTTTGGAAATCCACGATAACATCAACGTTACCGGGATCGTCTGGCCTCAGCACAAAGGTATCCATTCCTCCTGAATTGACAAGACCGCCCCCTCGTAAAGTATCAGACCCTAAATCCCCAGAAAGAATATCATTGCCGTCATCTCCCGTCAGATTGTCATTGTCTTTTCCCCCAAAAAGAGTATCATCTCCTTCGTTGCCAAAAATCTGGTCGTTTCCACGATTACCAGCAACGATATCATTATCTCGCCCACCTGATAACCCAAACCCAAATAGAGAGCCATCGCCATCATTACCGTCAAGACCGAGAATAATATCATTGCCAGCCGCTCCATTAATATCATCATCACCGCTATCTCCAATCAGTGTATCACTTCCACCCTGTCCGTTAATCATATCACTTCCTTCTCCTCCAAAGAAAATCTCGGGGGCATCCGTGCCGAGAACGTCGTCTCCTTCGGGGGTTCCTTGTGTGGTAGGATTATCAGCAAGTGAGATCGTGGCCATGAGGTTTGTTCTCCTTTGTATTGATGAGCTACCCCATAGCCTAAGCTAGCCGATGCCCCCATGTTGACTAGACTGTGCTATAATTTAGGCTAGTGTCGGACTAGAAATTTGAGGAGACCCGGATGACCGCGATCGATCGCCAGTTCCGAGAAGCCGCTAACCAGTGGGATTTGGAGACGCTTTACCTGGATCTAGCCTCCGCTAAGGGGAAACGCCTGACCCCGGTGGAAAAATTGCACCTGCGCGGCTTATTGTGCGGCTACGGGCCGACAGAAATGGCGCAAATTTTGAATAAAAGCGTCAAAGGTGTCGGTGTAGATTTGTGTAACACTTTGTATCTTTACGTCAAAAACTTGACCGGACGGGGAAGCGAAAAAATTGACAACTGGAGAAGCATTACAGAGTGGTTAGAGGAAGCGGGATACAAGAATCAACCATCGGTTCAATATCAGTTGAGCGATTCTCTACCTGTAGAATTGCTCATCAAAAAAGTTAACATGACCTTGGATAAAGATAAACTTGTCGTCGATCTCAATATGAGAATTGTTGCCCCTTCCTCAGAAATTAGCGAAGACTCTGCCATAGAAGTTAACAACGAAGCGGTTGAGTTGCGACATGAAACCAACAACCGCAATGGCGATTAGAACCATTAAAGCCATGGAAAACCAACCTCAACAAACCAACGAAACGAACTGGAAAAGTCGTGTTTGGAGCCAAGGCGATCGCGCCATTGCCTTTGCTTCGGGAGGAGCCTTTTTAGGTGGAATTATCGCCGAACTTCCGGGGGCGATCGTCGGCGCGATCGTTGGTCTGTTGTGGGGATATTTTACCAAAACTAAACCAGAAAATAAGAGTTAAACGCAATGGAGTATTGGGTTAGGTTAATTGCTTGGGGAAGTGCCACTCTTTTAGTCATTATCGCTCACTATTTCAAAGGGAAGAATCCGGGAACGTGGGACTTAGATCTGTCTGACTTCATCAATATCGGTGTTTCCCTAGCAGGTGTTGTTTCCAGTTGCGGCTTAATCGTGCTAGCATTTACATCATCGGAACTCAAAGATTTACTTGGAGCCGATATTGTTGCTTTAGTTCTAGGTGCGATCGCGGTAATATGGGTGTCGATTCAACAGATTATCAAAACTTTTTAACTCTAAGAACCAGTTGATATTGACATCCAGAGCGATCGTGCGATACACTTGGGAAGTTAGTAAAAATCTGTCTAATTTATCTGTGGTTGCAATTATGACACCTGCCAAAACAAACCCTAAAACCCTATACGCAACTGATTACCTAAAATGGATCGAAACCACAACGGCGAAATTGCGCGATCGCGATTACGACGGCATTGATTGGGAAAATTTAATTGAGGAACTCGATGATATGGGGAGAAGCGAACGGCGCAGTTTAAAAAGTAACGTCATCGTCATTCTCCTTCACCTGCTCAAATGGCAGTTTCAACCTGAATATCGAACGGGAAGTTGGGAAGGAAGCATTATCGAACATCGCGGACGAGTGCGAGATTTACTAAAAGACTCCCCCAGTCTCGTCCCCTATTTAGAAACCATTTTATCTGAGTGCTATGGCCGTGCAGTTGAACAAGCTAAAGCAGAAACTCGTTTGCCAATCGCAACCTTTCCAGAGTTTTGTCCTTACGCGATCGACCAAATTACTGAAGATCGATTTCTACCCAAATAAAATCAGATTCCCATGACTGTTAGCCCTCAACATCCCTATCTTACCCCCGAACAGTATTTAGAAGCCGAAAAACACAGCCCCATCAAACACGAGTATATTGATGGCGAAGTGTATGCCATGGCGGGTGCAAGCGACGCGCACGTTACCATTGCTATTAACTTAACGACTTTACTGCGTTCTTGCTTGCGCGGATCGAATTGTCGCCTCTATGCGAGTGACATGAAACTGCGGATCGAAAGTCGCAACCGCTTTTACTATCCCGATTTGTTGGTGACTTGCGACGATCGCGATCGATCTACTAACTACTACAAACGCTTCCCGACGATCGTTATCGAGATTCTATCAACTTCTACAGAATCGTTCGATCGAGGCGATAAATTTGCCGATTATTGCGAACTCGATAGCTTGCAAGACTATCTTCTTATCAGCCAAAATCGCCAGCGCGTCGATCGCTTTTCTCGCGACTCCCAAAATCGCTGGATTTTCACTCGCCATGAAGTTGGCGACGTTCTGACCATCGATCGTATCAATTTTAGCTGTGCTGTTGCCGATATTTATGAAGATGTGGAGATCGATCGCATCGGCTAGAAAGTAACCTCATTGTCATCCTACTCCACTCGACAAATGGAACTACGCCCCGAACTGAACCCTCCTGTTCTTGATGAAGAACAAGTTCAACGACTTGTCGATTTCATTAACTCCATTGAAGATAGCCTTGAGATAGGTGACGATCCCAGTGAATTTGTTTCTCAATTCAATCGAGAAGTGGGAACAAATTTCAAATATGACGAACTCTGCGAAATTTGGTCGTATATGGAAGTTGAGGAGTTTGTGCGATCGCAACTGCGAACCTCACAGGCTCGAAAAATTCCCGATATCACCTATGAAGAGTTGCTAGAGTTAATGAATCGAGTTTGCAAGTTACAGGGAACGGAATCGGAAGTCGCTTTCTATACGCGGATGCTGGAGAAAAATCTACCGATCGAGGATTTGTGGGTTGATATTTTTTGGCAGAGTAGCGATCGAAAACTTTCTTCGCAGGAGTATCTCGATCGCGCCTTGGCATTTCGACCCAAACCGCCACTGATTACACCGCCACCAATCGATACGTTTCCGCAAAAACCGGATTAGGCTTTGCGAACCAAACTCGTAGGAACATCTTCGGTCGATAAATTCTCCAGGGTATTGGTCGCACCATTTTTAGAAATGACGCTGATTTTCGCATCGCTTTCGAGTACCACCGCTTCCACTCGATTGAGATCTCCTTGTCCCGCTTCGCGAATGGCGGCGATCACTTCATCGTGGGTGACTCGTTCCGTTCGCATGGTATCCTCTAAAAACTTACCGCGAAAAAAGAGAACGCTCGGTTCGGCGCGCAGGGTTTCGGAAAAAACGGGAATCGAGGTCGCCAGTTTGGTGACCAGATATTGTAAAGTAAACAATAGGGCGATCGCCTCGAGTCCTTCAAAAATAGCGATGTTCTTTTGCAAGACAATAGCAGCGACGATCGACCCGATCGCCACAGTAACGATCCAATCGAAGTTATTCATCGCCGAAGCCGATCGCTTCCCGAATACGCGAATAAAAAATACGATGGAAAAGTACACCAACGGCGCAGCGAGGGCCACGCGGCCGATACCTGCCCAACTGTGGAAAAATATGCCTTCTGTTATTACCATTACAAGTCAATCTCAATAAATACGATCGTATCCTATCCCGATGTTCGCCCCGCGATCGTCCCTCCCAAGAGGGAATTTAGGGGGATAATCAGTGACCAGTGTTCAGTTACCAGTGACCAGTTTTAAGATGGGGGATTAGGGGATTAGGGGGTTGGGGGATTAGGGGATTAGGGGATTAGGGGATTAGGGAGATGGGGGGATAAGGAAAACCCGTTCGCTATATCCATATTGTTCATTGTTCATTGCTCATTGCTCATTGACCGGGCTCTTGACCAAGCGGCCGCAACCTCAGACAATCATTGGAGCAACGATGGGCAAAAATTGATGAGTGTCGAGTGTCGGTGGTATGGCAAACAGTTATCAATCGTTGCGATCGCAACGATCGCGATCGCCTGCATTCCCACACCCGTTTGCAGCCAAACGAGGAGTCCTATCAACTCCGTAGACGAACTCAGCGATGTCGAACCTGGCGACTGGGCCTACGAAGCCGTGCGATCGCTCGTCGAACGCTACGATCTCGATATCGCCGACGCAGAGGGTCGGTTTCGGGGAAATCGTCCCTTGACGCGCTACGAATTTGCCTACATTTTAGCGCAAGTGGTGGCCCAACTGGACGTAAGCGGAACCGAAGAACTGGTGGCCCGCGCTGACCTAGAAACGGTCGCTCGCCTGCTGGCGAGTTATCGCGATGCGACTGCAAGTTTGCGCGATCGCCTCGATAACCGCATCGAACCTGCCATCAACACCCTAGAAAGACAAGACTTTTCTAACACCACCCAACTCGACGGTCAATTTGTCCTCGCCATTACCGACGGCGCAGAGGCGAACCCGACGATCGTCGATCGCCTGCGCCTGACGCTGACAACGGGATTCGATCCCGGTATGCTGGTGACGCGCCTCGAGGTGGGGAACAATGGCGGCGACGCAGCCAGTTTCGCTCACAATCGCGATGCTAACCTGTTAGGGACGACGGGGTTGCTGGCGGGTGGTGGCGGTTTGGATTTTACCGAAGTGTCGGACACCTTGCACCTCGATCGCCTTTACTTTCGCTTCCAACCCTTCGAGGATCTGGAAGTGGCGATCGGGCCGAAAATTGCCCCTAGAGATTTCGTCGATCGCAACAGTTTAGCCAACAACACGACGATCGATTTTAGTTCCAGCTTTTTTGCCAACAATCCTTTAATTATTCAAAATGCCGTCGATCGTCCTGGCGGTGCGGGGTTGGGTTTGACTTGGGATATTCCCAATTTACCACTGGTGTTAAATGCAGCTTACGCGGCGGCTGATGGCGGCGATAGCAGCGACGGTGGCTTGTTTGCCGATCGCGCTTCTGGGACGATCGAGCTCGAATTTAACTCCGACGATCTGCCGGGAATTTTCGACGATCGCCCCTTACGAGTTCGCTTGCAATATACCCATGCTGACATTGACGACACCGATATCGACGCGATCGGCATTAACGCCGAGTGGCAGTATGCCGAACGGTTTGGACTTTTCGGACGCTTTGGTTTAGGGAGTTACAACGGTTTTAACACGGCATTAGGAGAAGAGTTAGATCTGTCGCCGCGCACTTGGGCCGTGGGGATTAGCGTTCGCAACTGGCCGATACCGGGGAACTTTGCCGGGATCGCCTTGGGGCAACCATTTATTGCTCGAGATTTGGGAGATGCGACGCAAACCAACTTCGAGGCATTTTACAATCTGCAATTGAGCGATCGCCTCAGCGTCACTCCCATTTTTAGCGCGATCGACAATGCAGACAACGACGGCGACAACGATTTGCTCTGGCAAACTACTCTACGGACGGTGTTTTCGTTTTAGAAACTCAGTAAAAACTCTGTGGAAATGCGGATATGACAGTCAAATTTTCGGCATAAGTACCAATACGAATCGCTGATATTTCTCCGTGCCAAACCCGCGATCGCGCCTCGACTGCCAACCGCCGAAACCACGACTCTACGACGATTAGCGCCGACGGGAGGCATGGCTTTAACCTAGTCGAAAGCCCTTGTTGGGTGAGACACCCTACCCCAGTTTCGTTTGAATATGTCATTATATTTTTAACGCAGTTATTCCAGATAAATCCGATGTACGCGACTGCCAACAACTCCCTCAACCCCAATCCGTTTATCACCTATCGCGACCCCCAAACCGGACGCTGGTTGGTGGTCAAAGCCACTCCCCAAACTGCCAACGCTACTGCACCGACAGCAAAGAAGCGATAAGATCGAGTCAGCAGACGCGATCGAGGTGCTAATTTTTGGATCTGCCTTCCTTTATCTGGTTGTGGCGCATTGCCGCTTGGTCGATGGGACTGGCGCTAGTGGCGTATGCCATCCAAGCCGTCACGGGTGCGATAATGGCACTCTACCACCATCCGCGATCGGTGCAGCGCACTTGGCGGCGATCGCACGTCACGGTTGGCATCGTTTTCGTCAGCCTCGTTTTAGCATTGTTGGCGATCGGCATTGTCGGCACGTTAGGCCATTTTGGCAGCCTCGGACATTCTCCACACTTGGCTGCGGGTTTGACAGTGGTGGTACTCACATTATTATCCGCATTTAGTGCTTGGCGGATCTCGCCTCAGCGTCCCTATATGCGAGGCGTTCACGTCAGCACAAATATTGTCCTCTGTTTCGCCTTACTTTGGGTCTTGCTGACGGGTTGGGATGTGGTACAAAAATACCTGTAGGTTGGGTTTCGCGTTTCAATCCAACCTACGCCTGCTACAGTTTCCGAAAATCGTGTTACACTTCAGATTGGGCAAACGCCGTTTGCCCCTACACAGATACTATCATCTGTTGCATTAATTCTGGAAATTAGCATTTTAGGTAACGCGATCGAGGGAGTCTATGAAAGTCAAACGCTTGCACATGAAAGCCTTTCGCGGCTTTGACGATCTCGAGTTAGAGTTCGACGAGAACAAACCGACTGTCCTTGTCGGGGTCAATGGTTCGGGAAAGTCGAGTATTCTCGATTGTCTCGCTAGCCTCTTAAATTGTCTAGTTGCTTTTATTGCCTTTCCCCTACAATCCCGAAAAATCAAATTTTTATCGGGAAGTTTAAAAGAAGACGTAAGCATCGAAAGACAGTCTTTTGTTGAAGAAAGAGGATTCCACAATTTAGATATTAAAAACGGGTGTGAATTCACCGAAACTCAAGCCTGGATCGGGTTTTCAAATGCCAGGACAGTGCATTGGTCATTACTAAAGGAAAAAGATGAGGATCTAACATTCAACTCCGAAGACATAGAGTTATGGTTGAAGGAAACAACAGATAAAGAGATTGACTTTTTACCCGTCGTTTACTACCCTAGCAACAGAGCAGTCCTGGAAATTCCGTTAGGCATACCTAAAAATTTCTCTTTTAAGGAAGATGCCATTTTTGAATTTCTTGAAGAAGCTGTTGGATTTGAAACCTTCTTTGAATGGTTTCGAGGTTTAGAAGACATAGAAAACGAACAACGTCGCGACGATCCCGATTATCGCGATCGCGGATTAGAAGCAGTCAGACAGGCGATTTATTCGTTGATACCTGGATTTAGCGATTTGCGAGTCCGACGATCGCCTTTGCGAATGACAGTTAACAAAAACGATCGCGAACTGATTGTCAACCAACTTTCTGATGGCGAAAGAAATCTCTTGGCACTTGTGGGAGATTTAGCCAGAAGACTTGCGATCGTCTATCCCAATTTGGACAAACCCACCGAAGGCGAAACCGTCGTCCTCATTGACGAAATCGAACAACATTTGCATCCGGGATGGCAACGGGAAGTGATTCCTAAGCTGACTCATACCTTTCCAAATTGCCAGTTTATCGTCACCACCCACTCGCCGCAAGTCATCAGTTCTGTCCGAGAAGTTCACTTGCTTCAAGAGACCGATCGCGGTATCCTTATCGATAAGGTTCCCTCTTACGGGAAAGATAGTAACCGCATCCTCAAAACCTTGATGGATACTCACGAACGTCCTCAAGAAATCGAGAACGCTTTCGATAAATTGTTTGATTTAATTGATGAGGAGAAATTAGAAGAAGCAAAGCAAATTCGCCGAGAACTCGCTGACGAACTTCCAGATCGAGATCCAGAGTTTGTGAAAGCTGACTGGTTAATTGACCATTTGGAAATGATGAACGATGAAGCACATTCAGAAGTCACCGGAACCTAGAGAGTTGAACACTTGGAAACAGGTGCAGTTGCAAAATGCACCCGAAAACTATCACTATAAATACCTACAAAATCCAGAGAAGCGGCTCGTTCATCAGTCTTTATTAACCGAACAAGGCTATATTTGTTGTTACTGTTGCAACGAGATCGATCGCGACAGCAGCCATATCGAACATTTAGAACCGCAAAGCCAAACCGATGCCGATCTCTCTCTAGATTACAATAATATCCGGCTCTTCGTGACATGGTATGCTATACCGCCATCAAAATAACCCCAAATCGAGGCTTTGCCTCGATTTGGGATTGTCGTTGCTAGCAATTAACAAAATTGTAGCATTACGGGGCTGAAAGCGTTTCTATGAAAGGGATGTAGCAGTATTAGCTATCAGTTAAGCATACCAAATTGAGAAGAGCCTAATATCCTAGCTTCCTGTAACGGTAGCAAAGAACGCAAAAAAGGGAAGACATATTGCGGAAATCAGAAAGGCGATCGTCAAATAGAAGTCTCTCCCCTCGATCCCGACTGCGAAAGTTACTTTGCCTACAATGCCAGAGGAAAAATTGCTGCTCGCAGTGGTAATGTAGAACGAGATAAGCTCGTGAAACAGACGATCGAGGTGCTAAACCTCAACCATGACGATCTTTGTCAAGAAAGAGCCGGAGTTTATTTTGTGTTGAAGAAAATTCTCGCAGGGAAGACAAAAACAGAAGTCCAAACTATCGCTAAACGCTACAGACAGCGAAAAGGCGATCGCTACCGACCTTTTACTAACGCCGCTTCGTACTACTTGAGGAAATATTGGCGGGTTTGATATCGGCCGCAGAACTGGAGCCAGACCACAACCCATTTTATCAGAATCGTTCGTTAAATTCAATAATCACTCGCGAGTCATCATCAAAGTTGGTCGAACCCCGCAGCAAGAAGTTATCGTCGAGACGATAGCGAAGACCGAACTGGGCCGGATCCTCGTCTTCGGTAATGACTTGCAAGATGGAGAAAGAAAAGTCATCGGTAATATTGATGCTGCCTTCTGCACCCAAACCGAGGCTAGAGGTGCGAGAATTGATAGTAGGAAATAGACGAAATTCGCTTAACCCCAAGGCCCGACCGATGACCGCTTGCACTTGCGAAAGTAGGGCCGATCCGGCTAAGTTGGCGATCGCGAGGGTACTATCTCCGCGTCCCAAAGTGTTGACAAAACCGCCACCGAGAAGGGCTCGAATTTCGGCCGGCGATCGCGGGGGAGAACTTTCGAGAGAGAGGCGATCGGTTAACTGGCTGGCGGGGCCTTTTACTGTGGCAAAAATACGCACGGTTTCCACGCCTCCCGTGTCTAATGCGGGGTCGCTAATTTCCGACGATCGTCGATCGCCTAATCGCTGGCGAGAGACTTCTTGGACTGCGGTTTGCAAGCGCACTTTTAAGTTAGGATCGGTGCCCGTTTCCGGTAGAAATGTGGCGGTATGGCGTTCGCCGCGTACCAAGTAAAACTCGGTGGTAAAAACGTTGACTCGACCGCGATCGAGTTCGATAACGCCTTCGGGTAACAGGTTTTCTAGTGTGCCATTGACAATCAAATCTCCATGTACGAGAAACTGTAAAATCGGAGGGCTAACGATCTCGGTTCCCGGTTCTAAAATCAGGTGCAAATCGTTAAATTCAGGGACGATCGCGCCTTCGGGTGCAGGTTCGATCGTCGGTTCGCCAACTGCTTCGGGATCGGGTAACAATATCTCCCCGTCGTAGAGGCGAATTTCGCCACCAATTAGCGGATCGAGTGCCGATCCGGTAATGGCAACTTGCCCTGCAATACCACCGCGATACAGACCGCGCAAGTTTAATTCTACATCATCGAGACGAACTTGGAGTGGATTTTCGCTGGCAGGGTTGTCGCCAATATCGAGACCTAAAAATTGAGCGTAAAATGGATCGAACAAGGGCAAGACTCCAGAGGCGATCGCCTGTCCGCGTTCAAATTCCCCTTGTACTCCTTCGACGATAATATTGTTGCCATCGAGAACAATTCGACCGTTGACATTTGTAAGCGGTTCGGGGAGGTTGGGCGAGGTAAAGACACCATTTTCGACAATCGCAACGCCCGATGTTTGCGTGGGACGATACAGTGTTTTACCCGATGCTTGGATTCGCTGTCCGGCAATTTTCAGGTTAATTTTACCCGTGCCCTCTCGCCACGCGACCTCGTTATTCAAAAAGTTGATGACCGACAAGCCTTCATCTTCCACTGCTAAATTGAAGTCAAACTCGTTGCTGTCGGCGGTAACAGTGGAGCCGGGGAGATCGTAAGGGATGCTACCTTGAAAGACAATCGGATTCGGGCCTTCAACGGATACCGACCCGGCTAAATTCAGTCGTCCGTTATTATAGTTAAACGAAGCCAAGCCTGCATCGATGGGTTCGCGACTGAGGGTTCCACCAACGAGATCGATGCGCCCGCGAGCCTGCGGGTTAGCAACGCTTCCCGCTAGAGTTAAAATTGTATTGAGATTGCCAGTGACATCAACAGCAGAAAGATCGACAAACTCTTCTAAAAACGCGATCGGTAGATTGTCGATCCGCAGTTCTCCATTTTGGTTCTCGCCGCCGATCTGCCCGGAAAACGCCGCTAACGTATTGCTTTCCCCATCTAAATTGGCGAGAACGCGCGAATCAGAGATTGTTAAAACATCATTTGCGTACTCGCCAACGACTCTTAACTGTTCGGCATCGTATTCGTCCCACTGCCAATTGTTCCCCTCAATATCGAAGTCAGCATCGATCGCGCCCCTGGTAGAAGCAGCTAAGTCGATCGCGCCATCAAACGTCCCCTGTAAAGCACCCAAACTTGGCAACGGCGATGCCTCTTCTCGATCCATTTCTTGCTGTTCGAGAAGTAATTGAATTTCAGCAAAGCGGCGTAACTGATTATACAATCGCATTGGCGGTTCGCTGTCAGAATCGAGATCTAGATCCTCCGCCGTGCCATAGGTTTTACGATCCGTGCGGCCGATATCTTCAATTTCAAACCAACGCAAGGCTTCGAGGACGTGCTGAATTTTACCCTCATCAATGGCGACGCGACCGACAACTAAAGGATCGGTTTCGAGATTTTCGATCGCCCCCGAAAACTGATACAGACTTTCTCCTTCTTGCAAAACGGCGTTATCGAGTGCCAGTTGTCCGTCTTCGTAGTAGAAATTCTCCACCTGCAACGCATCAGCAGCAATGGTGCTGAGGGCCGGATTGTCGAGCAATAACGTCCCCGATGCGATAAGATCTTCAAAGTCGATCGCGGCATTTCCAGACAGGCGATTGGTTTCCGGTGTCGGCGGTAACGGCAACCCCAACTCTTCGGGAATGGGAAGGTTGAGTAAAGTTAACGGAAACTCGCGCACGGCAATGTTAAAATAGTCTCCAGCAGTTTCTCCCTGGATAATGGCCTCGTCAATTTGGACTGCCAGTTGCACAGGCAAAAAGTTCTCATCCAACGCCACGCCGATCGCGTCATTTTCCCCTTGCAGTTCCAACACCAAACCGGAGATAATGTCCTCTTCAGCGTCCGCTAGTTCGGTATTGGTGACAAACCGCACGCCTCCCGCCAAAACTGGATCGAATTCAACCCCATTGGCGACTAAATTTCGCAACTCCAACTCGCCAACCGCATTGGGGCGATCGGGGGTTCCCACAACTCGCCCGGAAAAGTCCACTTCTCCCGATACTGCGACATTTTCTGGCAACTCAACGGGCAGGGTTTTCAGATTATAACCTTCTAAAGCTACCTCTAAATCAAATCCACCGATGCCCAGACCTGTTTTAGTCGAAGCAGGAAACACTTCCCCACTCGCTAACAACCCTGGCGCGCGTACTTCTTCGAGTTGCAACGCTCCCCCATTCCATGCTACGCTAGCGGTTAGCGGCCCCGGAACAACCGATGCCCCTTGAGAGAGCAACAGAGCGCCACT
>CAKZKB010000134.1 GCA_937121005.1 uncultured cyanobacterium
CGAGGTGCTGCTAAAAACGGCTCCGCATTTAGTCCGATCGCTGATGCTAACGGTGCCCGTTTACGGCGATCGCTCCCGTCCGTACTGGAAAATTTGGGCGGGCATGATTCTTTACGATATCTTTAGCTTTGATAAAACCCATCCCGGTCGGCGAATGCTGCCAGGAAAAACCATTCGCCAGGTGTTTCGCCATCTCGATACGGAAGATTTGAGCGGTGGAGCCCAGTATTACGACGCGCAAGCAGCTTATGCCGAGCGTTTGTGCTGGGAAAACATTCTAGCGGCAAAAGAGGCCGGTGCAACGGTTCTCAACTACGCAGAAGTGACCCAGTTGCACGTCGAAAATAACCGAGTCACCCATTTAACCTGTCGCGACGAAGCCAGCGATACGGAGTTTACAATTAAAGGTAGCGCCAATGCGGTGGTTCTCAATACTTCCGGGCCGTGGGTGGATTTAGTCTGCGATCGCGCTGCGGAAAAATCCGTCAGCAAGTCTCGGAAAATGGGGGGAACCAAAGGCAGTCATATCGTTGTCGATAGCTTTCCTGGCGCGCCCGAGTCGGCGCTGTACGTGGAAGCCAAAACCGACGGACGGCCCTTTTTCATCGTGCCTTGGTTGGGAATGTATTTAATTGGCACGACGGATCTGCCCTACAAAGGCGACCTCGATCGCATCAAAGCTGACGACTCGGAAATTGACTATCTCGTTACCGAAACCAACAACATTATTCCGGCGGCGCGATTGACCCGAGAAAGCGTCAAATTCACCTATTCGGGAATTCGTCCCCTTCCTTATGCCGAAGGGAAAGCACCGGGCAGCATCACTCGCCGCCATATTCTCCACGATCATACCAAAGAAGGGGCAAACAATCTCATTTCTTTAATTGGTGGGAAGTTGACGACCTATCGCCACGTGGGTGAAGAAATGGTAGATTTGGCCTACAAGAAAATGGGCAAAGCTGCGCCTCCTTGTCCCACTTACGATGCCCCTTTACCGGGGGCGATTTTAGCTGACGACGATCGGATTACCGATGCGGTCGATCGCTACAGCGATCGCGTATCTATGGAGACAGTTTACTACCTGTACGAGCTCTACGGATCGCGGGCGGCGGACGTGCTGGCACGAACAGATGACGCACCCGAACTGGCAGAAAAAATCACCCCAGAACTCATCGATATTAAGGCCCAAATCGTCTATGCAGCCGAGTCGGAAATGGCCGAAACCATGCTCGATATCAACCGCCGCCGGACGACGATCGCCATGAAGAGTTGCTATGGTTTGCAAACCCTAGATACCCTGGCCGAAGTGTTGATGAAATACTGCGGCTGGAATCAGGAAAAATGCGATCGGCAAAAGGTGGAATATCGCACCTACATGGAGCTAAACTGCATTCCTGACTATGCGATCTCTAAAGGTCGGGTGGCGAAAAACTGGCAATTGTCGGGCGATAAAGTGGTTCCGGTGACAGTCGATCGCTAATCTACGGGAAACGGGACAGCAATAAAATTGCCCTCACTCCAAACCCCTCTCTCCGGGGAGAGGGTTTGGGGTTTCAACAGAACTATCCCGCTTATTTCTCAGACGAACAACAGGGGAACGGGTGCAAATTTTAACTCTAGAGGCGATCGCTTTAGGGAAGATGTTGTTGGGTCAGATCGAGGTTAGCTTGGGCGAGAGGGTGGTTGAGTTTGAGGGCGCGAGTGAAGCACTCTAGCGCTTCATTATAACGTCCGAGTCGATACAATGCAGTACCGCGACCGTTCCAGGCTTCGTCGAGGTTAGGAGCGATTTCTAGCGCTGTGGTAAAATCTTCTAGGGCGGCGGTCAGATCTTGCAGTTGCAGAAGAATACAGCCTCGGTTACTGTAGATAACTTCGTGCATTTTTTTCTCGTTTTCTGGATCGAGTTCGAGGGCTTTATTGCAGCTTTCGAGTGCAGTTTGATACTGTCGCAGGTAGTAGGCAGGAAAGCTACGGTTTGCCCAAGCTATGGTAAATTCAGGATCGAGGTTTAATGCCGTATCAAAATACTCTAGCGCTTTTTGGCAGCGCTCTAGATCGATTTCAGTTATGTTTTGCGAACCATTACAGTTTTGAGGTTGACGAATCAGTAAGGAGTTGCCAAAACCTGCGATCGGATGTGGTTTGTAGGAGTAACGCACGAGAGACGAATAGCCTCTAGCATTCCATAATTCACTATTATTAGGTTGTATCTTAGTTCTCAAAAGGTACAGATCCTCATTAAAGTAAGTTTTCAGTAGAACCCAAAGTATAAACTTAAAATACCACCCCTTTTCAGGAGAGTAAACTAAGGCTTTTAAAGCGCTATTACCTGATTCTTCATAACGACCTAGCTTACGAAGAAAAATCCCTCGACCATACCAAGCATAGTGATAGTCAGGTTGAATTTCTAGAGCGCGATCGTAACTTTGCAAGGCTTCTTCATAGCGCTGCAAGTTACCCAGTATAACACCTCGATTATGCCAAGCTAGGTAATAGTCAGGTTGAATTTCTAGAGCGCGATCGTAGCTTTGTACGGCTTCTTCGTAGCGCTTCAAATTAAACAGTACAACACCTCGATTGTACCAAGCTAGGTAATAGTCGGGTTGAATTTCTAGAGCGCGATCGTAGCTTTGTACGGCTTCTTCGTAGCGCTGTAAACGAGATAGTGCAATACCTCTATTATGCCAGGCTAAGTGAGAGTTAGGTTGAACCTCTACAACTCGATCGAAACTCGCTAGAGCATTATTGTAGTCATACAAATAATTGCAGAAAATAACTCCTTTAGCATCCCAAAGTTCAATAGGAGTTTTCTTTATTTTTACAACAAGAGTATTCCTGTTAATATCTTCTTGATATCGATTTAGGCTGTTAATAATCAAGTCATCAGAAGACCAGGTTTCAGAATTTACTGGACGGTTTTCCAACGCGCAGTCATAAATTTTAATAGCATCTTTGTGTCGCTTTAGACTGCAAAGTATATCACCTTTATAGACCAGAATATCATAATTTTGGGGTTGAATTTGGAGGGCGCGATCGTAGTTTGCGAGTGCTTTTTCATATTGCTCTAAATTATGAAGTGCAACTCCCTTATAAATTATAATATCGCAGTTTTGAGGTTGATCCTCTAAGACGCAGTTATAAATTTTAATTGCCTCTTTATATTTTCCTAGTAAGATAAGTAAATTACCTTTTGACATTAAAACACTGCAATTTTGCGGTTGCTTTTTTAATACGCAATCATAACTTGCAAGTGCTTCTTCGTATCGCCCTATTAATGCGAGTAAATTGGCTTTAGAAATCCAAGCATTTTTATTGTTAGGATTTTTTTGTATTGCACGATCGTAACAATTTAAAGCCCGAGTTAAATTTTTAGAATTTTTTTTCTCTAAAAACATAAAACCTGTCTCTAGTTTAAGCGAGATTACCTTTGGGTATAACAACTCAAATAGTTTTCCCTGCTCGACAAGGAGATTGGATTTTTCCTGAAAATCTGACGGATCGATTTTGAGGATTCGATCCCTGAGTTCAAAGATTTTTTCCATCACTCGATCTGGGGATAAAGCAAGATGGTTTTTATACTTTTCAGATACCAGATCGTGAGACAGTTTTTGTAAATTCCTGGAAATTTCACTAAACTTAAAAAAGCCCGATCGCCAGTCAAAAAAATCTGGCGCACGTTGAATAAAATAATCGATCGCGAAACTCCGAACGAAAAAGATTAGAGAGATCGGTAAATTGGCTTCAAATGCCTCCCGTTGTCGATTTAAATGACTCAGCAGTGGCGGTACGCCCTTCCAGCTGTAACTATAAATTTCTTCAGAACTCCAACCTGCAAGCCGTTTTGTATCTTCATAACCATACAATACTTGCTCTACACCCGTTATACAAGCAATATCAAACTTTTCTTCCTGGTAGCGCTCCCATAATTCCCCGTACAAAGTATCATTTTTCCGATCCAACTCGATCGGTATTAATTTCTTCTGCGGAAAGCGCCCCTGGATCGCTTTCATAACTTGCTCTGCCCGAGCCGGATTGCACTCGACAAAAAACAAGCCAAATCCCTTCTTACGGCGTAAGGCTCGAAATAAATCGTTTAGAACTTCTGTAGTTTCTGGATTCCAGCGATCGAGATCTTCGATCGCCAAACCCAGACGATCGAGCTTCTCAATCTCGTTTTCCCACCGTTTCTCGGCCATTACAACTCCTTCCACAAGACGGGATGAACATCATACCAGGTTTGCTTGTCGCCATTGTCATCGAAATAACGGTATTCTAACACGCAACGGCTAAAAAGTAAACTGCGCTGTACCGCATCGTTTTCGATCGCCTTGTCTTTTCGCACCTCTCGCAAGACTTCCCACCAATCTTCCTCTACGGCTCGTCGGTACACATCTCGCAGCGCATCTACCGCTCGCTGTACCGCCCGCGCCCGAATCGGGAGCTCGTCGGTTTTATTGATGGTTTCCTGCATCAACTGTACCAAATCTCGCACGTAACCGCCACTCATCAAGCATAACTCTCGCAGCACTTCCTCCGACTCAAACACATCGGGAACCAGCACATCTCGCAAAGTGGAAGGAAGTCGCAAACGAATAATCGTTTTGAGGATTTCCAATCCCTTATCGTAAGGGTCGTCATTTTTCCAACGTACCATAATTGACGGCAACACTTGGGGAATACCGTAATTATCTTTGAGTTCCGTTGCCCAACGAGAGTGAATGAGAGAAATCGGAACCGTATAAATGATGTGACATTCGAGGGCTTTGAGTTGTTCGTGACGATCGAGAAAAATTTCCTCGTGGTTGCTGCGTCCGTTGTCTCGGAAAATGGGAACGATGCGATCGAGATTGTCCGCAATTACCAGTAGTTTCGTGTCTTCTGGCAGGCGATCCCTAGCATCTTGAACAAACACATTCAGGGCTTTAATGAGTGTTTCCGTATGCGGCTCGATGCGATCGCGAATTTTTTGGCGTTGTCCGGGTTCTGCCCGTACTGATGCCATTATTTTGGCAAATTCCTTCAATCCGATCGCCAAATTGACTTGCTCGATATTGATTTCTGTTAACATCACATCCTGCAAATCTTGCAGTCGTGCCTTGAGCCAATCAAGAACAGGGTTGGGATTCGCTGTGTCTTTCAGTTCCCGCAATAAATGGCGAGTGCAGGCAAGAAGAATATCAGTATATTCAGCATCTTGAACGCTGATGTCTTGTTCGTCAGCAGCGAAATAAACGACGACATGACCTCGATCTTCTAGGTCTTTTTGTAGTCGCAGTAACTCCGTCGTTTTTCCCGATCCTCGATAGCCAGAATACACTTGATAAGTAAACGCTCGCGATCGCCGCACCGTGCGTCCCAAATCTTTGACCACATCTTCATCGCCGCGCACTGCCCGACAGTCCACATACGCCGGATCTCCAGGCTGCAATGGCGTAGGCGTAAAGGCATTATACATCTCATCTAGGAGATCTTCCATTTCTTGGAAGCTAAGCATAATCGGCGATCGCGTGGTAAGGTGGACAGAGAAAATCGGGTCTTAAGGTATTATTATACAACCGCTACTCAAACAACAATGTCTATAATTCCTCTACACTATACTAACCGCTACACTCGCATCGAAACCCCGCAAGACGATCGCGCTTTGGGAGACATTCTGGTGCGATCGTTCCACCAACTCTCCGACTACTGGCCAGCCTACCGCGATCGCGTTGGCAGACACAACTTTCGCCTCATCAAACAAAACGATACTGTACTCGGGGGTTGTGCGGTGTATAATATGGGTCAATGGTTCGGCGGCCGTCGCTTGCCCCTGCGCGGCGTAGCGGCGGTGGGTGTTGCCCCAGAATATCGCGGTCGAGGTGTGGCACTACAATTGCTGCACCACGTCGTCCGCGAATGCGCTGCCGATGGGGTTCCCCTGTCGGCGCTGTATCCTGCCGTACCCCAACTGTACCAGAAAGTGGGCTACGAACGCGCGGGGTTGCACTGTCGCTGGCAGCTTCCCCTGAAGGCGATCGCCCCCGGAAGTCGCAGTTTGCCCGTCTATCGGGTCGATCGCGACCGTAGCGAACCGTTTGAGACGGTTTATCGCCAATTTGCCCGCGATCGCAACGGCTACCTAGACCGCCCTGCGGCCTTGTGGCAAAACATACTCGGTGCAGAAGACGATCCTGTTGTTGCTGACTGCATTGGCGATCGCGACGATCCGCAAGGCTATATTATTTATACCGTCGATCGCCGGGACGGTCAAACCCTGCTGGACGTGCGGGACTGGGCCGCCACTACCCCGGAAGCGGTACGCCGCCTGTGGACGTTTGCGGCCGACCACCGGGCCCAGATCGGGGCCATGTCCTGGTGGGGCACGGGGGTCGAACCCTGGTTGTCTTTGGTAGACGATCGATCGGCGACGATCGCGACTCAAAAAATTTGGGATCTGCGGATCGTCAACGCCGCCACCGCCTTAAGCGATCGCCCCTACCCACCCGTCACCACCGAACTACACTTCCATATCAGAGACGATCTGCTGGCCGCCAACAACGGTAAAATTATTCTTGTCGTCACCAATGGCACGGGCGAAACCATCTCCGGCGGACGCGGCGAGTTGCAACTCAATATTCGCGGCTTAGCATCATTATATACGGGTTTGATTTCCGCGCGATCGTTGCAGCATATCGGGTTTTTAAAAGGCAGCGATCGCGCCATCGCCACAGCCGATTTACTCTTCTGCGGCCCCGTTCCGGGAATGCCCGATTTCTTTTAATGTTTTATTCGATCGCTTCTTAAGATGCAATACCGACGCTTCGGACGCACCAACTTACAAATGCCCGTTTTTTCTTGCGGGGGAATGCGCTACCAACACTCGTGGAAAGACGTGCCCGAGTCGGAGATTCCGATCGCCAGTCAGCGCAACCTAGAAGCGACGATCGTCCGTGCTTTAGAAGTGGGAATTAACCACATCGAAACCGCTCGCGGTTACGGCACGTCTGAAGTCCAACTCGGTAAAATTTTACCACAGTTTCCCCGCGAAAAACTGATCGTCCAGACCAAAGTTTCCCCCGATCCAGATCCACAAGCGTTTCGCAACACTTTCGAGAAATCTCTGCGTAACCTCCAGTTAGAGTATGTCGATTTGCTTGGCTTGCACGGCATCAATAACGAAGAACTTCTCGATTATAGCATTCGTCCCGGTGGCTGCTGGGAAGTTGCCAAACAGTTGCAGCAAGAAGGGAAAGGACGATACATCGGTTTTTCCACTCATGGCGAAACCGATACCATTTTAGACGCGATCGAGTCCGATTTGTTCGACTACGTTAACCTGCACTGGTACTATATCAATCAATTTAACTGGCAGGCGATCGAGGCTGCAACTCGCCACGACATGGGGGTTTTTATTATCAGCCCCTCTAACAAAGGGGGAATGCTCTACGAACCCTCACCCACACTTTCAGAGATTTGTCAACCCCTCAGCCCGATGGTGTTTAACGATTTGTTTTGTTTGAGCCATCCGCAAGTCCATACTCTCAGCATTGGAGCCGACAAACCCAGCGACTTTGACGAACATCTCAAAACCCTATCTCTGCTCGATCGCGCTGATGAATTGTTACCCCCCATTCTCCATCGCTGGCGCGAAGTGGCGATCGCCCGCTTCAGCGACTATTTTAACAGCAAAGAAACTGCTCGCGAATGGTACAATACGTGGCATCTCGGCATACCAAATTTTCACCATACGCCTAATCACATCAACGTTGTCGTGGTTCTGTGGTTGTGGAACTTAGCCACCGCCTACGAAATGCTCGACTACGGCAAAATGCGCTACAATCTTTTAGGCAATGCCGACCATTGGTTTCCTGGAAATAAAGCCGACAAACTCGATAATCTCCATTGGACTTCTTGCTTGCAAAATAGTCCGCACCGCGATCGTATTCCTGCTATTTTAGCCGATGCCGATCGCCGGCTTGGTGGAGAAGCCGTGAAGCGTTTATCCCAATCTTAACGCCAAACCGCTTTACTAACTGGCCCGCATAACGATCTAAACTCGGGCAAAATCGCCTAAGCTATAAAATCAGCATGGGCAACCCTGACGACGTATGGCTATATCGCGTTGATGTATCCAAGATCTCCAGATATCCCCTAGGAGCCAATCCAAAATCTAAAATCCAAAATCTAAAATTGTATGACCGACACTCAAGTGAAACCCCCCAAACGAACCCGCACGAAGAAAGCCGATCGCGCTTCGGTATCGTCGTTCGTATCGCCGCTTATTTCCTTACTTTACCCGTTGGCTCGCCACGTGGTTTTGCCCGCCTACTTTGGTAACATAGACGTAAGCGGTAGCGAATGGGTTCCCAGAGAAGGGGCAACAATTTTAGCACCCACCCATCGATCGCGTTGGGATCCCGTTTTGCTGTCCTATAGTACGGGTCGCCCCGTGTCCGGGCGCGACGTGCGGTTTATGACCTCCATCAACGAAATGAGAGGCTTCCAAGGCTGTCTCGTCCGTCGTTTGGGGGCATTTCCCATCGATCCCAGTCGCCCCGGTATCGGCAGTTTGCGTCACGGTTTGGAACTGTTACTCGCAGGCGAAATGCTGGCAATTTTCCCGGAAGGGGGAATTTTTCACGAGAACAAAATCAAGCCCTTTAAGCCGGGAATGGGACGCTTAGCCATGCAAGCCGCATCCCAGGCTCCCGATTTAAACCTAAAAATTATCCCCGTTGCCATTCGCTACGATCGCCTGCCCCAGCGTTGGGGTTGCGATGTTAACATTGGCATTGGCAAACCTATCTTCGCCAACGACTACGATCTCGACTCGGTGAAAAAGAGCGCCAAACAGCTAACGGCGGACTTGCACGAAGCCTTACAAGATCTCTACGATCGCTCCGCTCATAATTAGGTATTAGGTATTAGGTTTTAGGTTTTAGGTATTAGGCGTAGGTTGGGTTGAAGCATGAAAACCCAACAACCGCGCATTGATGGCGTTGGGTATCGTTCCTCTACTAATGAGGTATGAGGTATGAGGTACGAGGGGCGAGGTTGTATTCCCCCCATCCCCCTAAACCCCTAAACCCCCAATTCCCCATATAAAAAGCGGGTCACTGAACTTTCCGCTTGTGACCGTCGGCGTACATGGCGCGGATCACCGTTGCCGGATCCACCCACTCGCCGCCGTAGCGCATTCCCCAATGGAGGTGGGGGCCAGTGGTGCGCCCAGTCATGCCCACGCGCCCGATCCGTTCCCCGGCTTCGACGGTTTTGCCTTCCCACATTTGGATGTTTCCGTCGCGATCGACCAGGTATTTTTGTTTGTTTTTTGTGACGACGCGCCCGTTCATGTGACAGTAAATATGCTCCCACTCGCCGGACTTGACGATTAAACCGACACCGCAACGGCTGTCGTTAATCACTTCTACAATTTCTCCAGCCCACCAGTTGCGAATGTAGCTGCCTTGAGGCGCAGCAATATCCAAACCGGAGTGGAATTCGCTGCCGCTACCCGATCGCCGATAGCCGAAGCCGGAGGTATAGGCTTGGAATTGTTCGACGGGAAAATGCGCCCCTTGCCAGCTACTCGTATTCGAGGTGGCGCGGACGCGATCGATGCCGCCGATCGCGCCTAGGGCAATGGCTGACAGGGCAACACCGACGATCGATACTTTGCCCCAACGGGGTAATAAGGCGTAGGCTCGACCCGCGATCGACTCGGGCGCAACGCGCCCCCTTCCCTCTTTCATTGTTGGTACTCTCTCCTAGATGAAGCGCGATGGTAGAAAGGTGATTGATTGGTAGCGATGCACCGTTGCCGATACTTCTCAGCCGAAAGTGGGCTGACAACCAAAGGTTGTATCGCGTTTGCGGGCCGTTGTCAAGAGGCCTGCGGGCCGAAATTAGGGCGATCGCCTCTATCTAGGGTTTGCTGGAGAAGTCTGCAATGCGCTCTAGCCCCCAGTTTCATCTGCGATCGCGCCCGCGCTGAGTTTAGACTAACATCTGACAGAGTTTTTCTTCCAACTCGCGATCGCGGCTATCCATGCCCGAAATCGCCCCTTCTAAAATCGTGCTTGGCGAGAGTCCTTGCTGGTGCAATTTTAGCCATTGTTGGGCGACGTTGCCGCGTTTGAGAATCTCTCGCAGGGGGGATAGGAAACAGTTGAAACCGCGCAATTTAGCAACGTCCCAGGTTTCTGGGTAGAGGCGATCGATCCAGTCGCCAACGACAATTTCGCGGCCGTCTTGCCAGTGGCGCACGCGAGCGGCTAAACTGTGACGAGCGACGGCGGCTTCGTTCGCCATGGTGACATCGAGCAGATCGTCGGCCGAAAAGATGCTGCGATCGAGGGGATCTAAACTCGGATCGAGAATAACTTGCCAAATTCGGGCTTCTAAAAAGGCGGTAATGGCCAGTAACGCGATCGGATCGGTGACGAGATCGCAAATTCTCAATTCCAAGCGGTTGAGACTGTAGGGACGGTTGTCGCCGTTGGGACGCACCGAGATCCACAGGTGGCGGACATTTTGCATGGTGCCGATCGCCAGTTGTTCGTTCGTCCAGCGAATAAAATGACCGTGACTCTCAAACAGGGGAACGCGATCGGGAACTTGGGGAAAAACTTGCCAGCGAGTGGAGTGGGATCCGGTGACTTCTCCATCTAAAAAGGGCGACGAAGCGCTTAAGGCTAAGTATAGCGGGGCTTCGACGCGAATCAAGCGCACGGCTCGCATCAATACTTCCGGATCGTCGATGCCAATATTGATATGGACGCTGGCGGTGACGACTTTGGTGCCGTAGGTGGTTTCAATAAAACTATGGTAGGGGTTGCCGGGGTCGGAACGATAGAAGCGATCGCTACCTCCCAAAGATAGGGTACTACCGGGAATTAAAGTATAGTCGCCGAGGTGTTTGAGGTAGTCTCGCAGTCGCAACCGAGGGCGCACCAACTCGCACAACAGGCGATCGTAACAGGCACAGGGGGCCGTTGTATATTCGACGTTGCGGTTGTCGGGTTCGCGGGTAAAGCGACTGAGTTCGGCCGCAATGCGATCGGACAGTCCCACGATCTCGCCTTGGGGCGTTCCGGTGTACACCTCGATTTCAAAGCCTTTGGGCAGTAGCACGGCGGTTCCTCGGCATCGGTTCTAGCTTTAGTGTCGCATATTTCGAGGACGATCGCGCCTCGATCGGCGAACCCAAACCAGCCGCGATCGCCATTGGAGGCGGCGAAATCCGCTTTAACCGAAAAGTTTGGCAATTTCGTCGGTTGCAGTTGTTGGGCGTTCGTGCTTCAACCCAATCGACAAGCCATTTTGCTGTTCGATATTGTACTATACACCTATACCGTCGGAGTGCCTGCCACGACCTCACACTCTAGGAATCCATCTATGTTAAAAGTAGCCGTCGGTCACAGCAACGATCCTGACTCGGAAAGTGCCATCGATATCGTTGTGGAACAATGTCGATCGTCCCTGGAGGGGGTTGCCCCCAAAGCGGGAATTTTGTTCGCGTCTAGCGACTTCGATCTTGAAGTTTTGTTGCAGCGCATCCATCAAACTTGGGACAACTTAGAACTGATTGGTTGTTCGACGAATGGAGAAATTTCGTCGGTGATGGCATTTCAGCAAGACTCAGCGATGTTAGTGTTGTTTTGCGGCGACACTGTTGAAATCGCTGCCGGAGTGGGACGAAACGTATCGAAAGATCCGGTGGCGGCGACGCGGGAAGCCATCGACAAGGCGCGATCGAAACTCAACAGTCGCGATCCGAAGTTGTGTCTGGTGACTCCAGAAAGTTTGACCACCAGTGGGGTGTCAATTATTGACGGGTTGAGTCGAGAATTGGGCGAAAATTTCCCCATTTTTGGCGGTGCGGCGGGCAATGCGTCTAACCAAGCGCAGACGTTTCAATTTTTCAATACAGAAGTGTTGAGCGATGCGGTTCCCGTCTTGTTGTTTGCGGGTAACATCCATTTTTCTCACGGTATTGCTTGCGGTTGGAATCCGTTAGGAAATCAAAGCCGCGTGACGCGATCGCAAAAAAATCGCGTGGAAACCATCGACGATCGTCCCGCTATTGACTTTTACGAATATTATTTGGGAACCCGCACCCACTCGGTGGAATATCCGATCGCAATTTTTGAAGCCGACGGCAATTTCTATTTGCGAGCTCCCCAAAGTTGGGACGAAGAAGATGGCAGCATTACCTTCTTTGCCGACGTTCCTGAAAATGCCACCATTCAGATTACTGAAGCCAGTCGCGACAACATCTTAGCGGCGGCGGAAGAATCCCTCGATCGCGCTTTAGAAAGCTATCCGGGAGAACAACCGGAAGCGGCGTTATTTTTTACCTGCGCGTTTCGCAAGTACATTTTGGGCACTCGTACTAAAGAAGAATACGAACTCGTGCGCGATCGTTTCACCCAATCGTTACCTAGTGGCGGATTTTACACCAATGGCGAAATTTCTCCCATCGCACCGGGAACGCCAACGCGATTTCATAACGAAACGTTTGTGACGTTACTCTTGGGGAGTCAGTAAGGATCTCTCTTCCATCTCCTCGTTCTCTGGCTCTGCCTCATGAGTTCGTAAAACCTTCTCCTGTCTCAAACAATCTGTGTTTATTTATCTGCGGTTGCCATGGCTGACAACACCGAGAAAATTGAGGAACTCGAAAAGCAAAATCGTATCCTCCAAAAGAAACTAGCGCGATCGGAGGACGATCGGGCTCGCATGGAGGAGACAAAAGAACGTAGCGAATCGTTGCTGCGAACCGTCGTCCGCGATTTGCGAAATTCCCAGGAAGTTCTCGAACAGAAAAACACCGAACTGGCTAGCACTCTGGCTCAGTTACAAACCACTCAAGATCAACTGGTCGAGTCGGAAAAAATGGCCGCATTGGGTCAGTTAGTGGCGGGGATTGCCCACGAAATCAATACGCCTTTGGGCGCGATTCGCTCTTCGGTCGATAATATTGCCGACTTTCTCTCCGATCGCCTGATGGTTTTGCCTGATTTCTTTCAGTCTCTATCGGGCGATCGCGAAGAAGATTTCTTGAAGCTATTGCAGATTTCCTTGCAGCAAGACACATCTCTATCCTCTCGAGAAAAGCGTCAAATCAAGAAACATTTGAAAGCGCAACTACAAGAGAAAAACATCGACAATGCCGATAGTTTGGCCAGTACGCTAGCAAATATTGGCGTTCGCCATAGCATCGATCCCTTCTTAGGCTTGTTGGGCGATCGCGAGGGAAAAACTATTTTAGAGATGGCGTATCAATTTGCAAGTTTGCAAAAAAGCACCCGCACGATTATTACTGGAAGCGATCGGGCGGCTAAAGTCATCTTTGCCCTCAAAAGTTATGCCCGCTACGATCGATCGGGTGCAACCGTACAAGCCAACCCCATCGACGGTATCGAAACTGTACTCACTTTATATCACAACCAACTCAAACAAGGTGTAGAGGTGGTTCGCAATTACGAAGACATTCCCTCCATTTCTTGCTATCCCGACGAACTCAATCAAGTGTGGACGAATTTAATCCACAACGCCTTACAAGCGATGCACCATCAAGGAACCTTAACCATCGACGTTTGCCAAAAAGAAGGCGCGATCGCGGTTAGCATTACCGATAGCGGTACGGGAATTCCTGAAGACATTAAAGCCAAAATTTTCCAACCGTTCTTTACCACTAAGCCTCCCGGCGAAGGAAGTGGTTTGGGTCTCGATATCGTTCGCAAAATCGTCGAAAAACATCAAGGCGCGATCGCCATTGATAGCGTTCCCGGAAACACCACCTTTACCGTCTCGCTACCAATTACAACCCCGGAGAAAACTCATGTCTAAATCTGCCATCTTGTGTGTCGATGACGAAACCATTGTTTTAGAAAGTTTGGAGGTTCAGTTCCAGAAAACCTTCGGAGATACTTATTTGTATGAATTCGCTGAAAGTGCTGACGAAGCCTTAGAAATCATTGACGAACTGGCCGAAGACAACGTTAAAATTTTAGTCATTGTCTCCGACTGGTTGATGCCGGGAATGAAAGGAGATGAGTTTTTGATCTGCGTTCACGAAAAGTTTCCCAAAATTGTTAAAGTGATGCTGACGGGACAAGCCGATCGCGAAGCCATCGATCGCCTGCGGGCAGAAGCCAACCTATATCAATGTTTCTACAAACCCTGGGATGGAGGAGAACTGATGAACACCATTAAAGCCGCACTCGAATCTTCGTGAAATTATCTCAATTTTGTTAACGGGTGTCAAGTCCGAACCTGAAGATCTCGTCTTACAATTGCAATGACCTGCTGTTGAGGTGTGGACTTGATATTGATTTTGAATTATAAATTTTGAATTTTGAATTGGAGCAAAGCGACTTGACCTCTCTAGCGATCGTCTGTATTGATGATGAACCCATGATTCTTGACAGTTTGGAAATCGAACTGTTCGAGATGGTTGGCGATGAATATGCCATCGAAACGGCCCAAAGTGGCGCAGAAGCGATCGAACTTCTCGATGAGTTAGACGCAGATGGCTACGAACTCGCCATCGCTATCTCCGATTATATCATGCCCGGAATGAAAGGGGATGAAGTCCTCGCTCGCATTCACCAACGCTACCCGCAAGCGATTAAAATTATGCTCACCGGGCAAGCGGATATTGAAGGGGTTGCCAGCGCGATCGAACGATCGCAATTATATCGCTATATTGCCAAACCCTGGCAAAAAGAAGACTTAAAACTCACCATTACCGAAGCCCTCCATGTTTACGAACAAGAGCGACAGCTAGAACGACAAACGATTCAACTACAAAAGGCAAACCAAGAGTTAGAAAAACTAACTCGAAAGCAAGCCAAACTCATCGAAGAATTGCAAGCAGCGAAAGAGGTAGCCGAAGTTGCCAACCTTGCCAAAAGTAACTTTCTCGCTCACATGAGTCACGAACTCCGTACCCCGCTTAACGGAATTTTGGGAATCGCCCAAGTGCTGCAAAATTGTAAAACTCTCGGCACTGAGGAACTCGATAGCATTGGCATTATTCATCGATCGGGTTCTCATTTACTAACGTTGATTAACGATATTCTCGATCTCTCTAAAATTGAAGCTGGGAAAATGGAGTTGACCGAGCGGGAGTTTCCATTTAAGAGTTTTCTGCGAGATATTATTGAAATTTGTCGAGTCAGAGCCGAACAAAAAGGAATTTCCTTTGTCGATCGCCTCAATCCGCAACTGCCAACGGCGGTTCGTGCCGATGAATTGCGCTTGCGACAAGTGTTGCTCAATTTGTTAGGAAATGCGATTAAGTTTACCAATTCAGGTCGCGTTAGTTTCCGAGTGTATCCCAGTCCTCGCGCGTCGGTAAATGACAGTGGAGAAGATCGATTGTCACCCATTACCTTTGAGATCGAAGATACGGGAGTGGGGATGAGCAAAAAACAAATTGAAAAGATTTTTTTGCCCTTCGAGCAAGTTGGAGATACCCATCAAAAGTCTCAAGGAACGGGTTTAGGATTGGCGATCGCCCATAAAATTGTCGAACTGATGGGGAGTTGCTTGCACGTCAAAAGTCAAGAGGGAGTGGGTAGTACATTTTGGATGAATTTGGAATTGCCGATCGCCGCACAAGTCATCGAACCTGCCAGTGCTGGAGCCAGTTGCGATATCGATACCCGACCCGATGCGTCTTTGGGGCAAAAATTACCTTTGAAAATATTACTGGTAGAAGACAATCGCATCAACCAAATTGTCGCCTTAAAAATGCTCGCTCAGTTGGGATATGAAGCTGATGTTGCCAATAACGGTGTTGTTGCTCTAGATATCTTGACGCGATCGTCTTACGATGTTATTTTTATGGATATGCAAATGCCAGAAATGGATGGCTTAGAAACGGCTCGCCGCATTCGCCAGCAGTTAAATGGATGCCAGCGTCCGCGAATTGTGGCAATGACAGCAAACGCCATGCAAGGCGATCGCGAAAAATGTTTGGCGGCGGGAATGGACGATTATACCAGCAAACCGATTAAAATAGAAGCGATCGCGGCGGCGTTACGTCAGTGCGATCGCCCTAACTATTAAGAATCCGTACCGGAACAAGATCCGACGATCGCCACTTTTTAGAAGCGACCCAACTCTTCAATCGTTTGCAGCCATAGAAGGCAAAAAGCACAGTAAACTGAGAGCGATTCCCGTCAGGAAACCGACGATCGTCCAAGCGATCGTTAAGCCGATCGCTTCGCTCAAAAATAGGTTTGTGACTTGCCGCAACTCTCCCCCGACAACCCACCCCAAGGCTAGGGCAATTCCCCATATTAAGGCATTTAAAAGTATCCACAGGGCGGATAAGTTTGTTCTAGGGTTTCTCATCGCCAACCACTGGAAAAAACCCGCGATCGCGCCAATTTTCAGCCCTTCTATAATACCATAAACCAACCGAGAGGAGAGTGCGGTTAAATGTTCGGGGGCAAACCAACCCACGACACCGATGGGACTTATTCCCGCGATTCCCCAAGCGATCGCGTTTGCCAACATCCATCTTTTTCCCCCGAGTCGATATCGCATCAAAACTAATCCTTGAAACAGGCCGATCGCGCCACCTCCTAACACACCTTGCCACCCACCCAGATCGGGACGTTCTCCGATGGCAAACAGTGATAAACTAACAAGAAAGCCTGCAACAGTGGCAGCAGTCCAACTGATTAAGAAGCAGCATCGAGTCTGTCTAAAACGAGGATATGCGTTAATTTTCATGTTCTATCTGGCTCGATCTGCAAAAACTTCCTGTAAGAATTCCGCTCGTCGATAGGGAGATTCGGGGGCGAGATATCCCATCAAACTTTCCCAGTAAAAAAAGGAAATACCGTCAAAATTGCGATCGCGAACGACATCAATTTGTTCTCGCAGTTGAGAAATATCGACCGGGTTGCGAACCGTACCGCTTAACAAGGCGATCGCGACTCGAATGCGCGATCGAGCGGCTTGTACGGACGATCGCGACAGTTCGGATGCAAAGCGATCGATGTCATTTCGATACACTTGTAAAACCAATTCGTCTATCCATCCGCGATCGACCCAAGTTTGCCAACGTCCCCGTCACAACTAGGAAAAATAGGAGTTTTGATGTCAGGCGATCGACCATTGTCGCGCGTTAAAATAAGCGATCGTTCTCGGATTTCCCCCTCGTTGCTAGGCTCAATGTAACTATTCAGGTATCCGATCGCATTTCGGATGTAGAAACCCGGTTTCTGGCAGATCGCGCCTATAAAATTCGAGTCTATCCTTTGAGAAACCGGGTTTCTTGCTTTGACCTGAATATTTACGGCTCGATGTTCTTCCTCCAGTATCCCATGAGGCGGAGCCTCTCATTGTGCGTAGCGCCCCAGAGGGACGCTACGAGGGAGAAAAAGATCGACGTTTATGCTTCGTCGTCGGCAAACACGATGTTACCATCTGGGGTAATATTAATGGTCGAGCGATCGACATAGGTATCGGCAACTTTCGCTACCATTGTCGCACGCGGGCTGCTAAAATTGCCACCGTAACCGTCACCACCATCGCCACCATAACCATCGCCGCCATCGTCACCATATCCCTGGCCGATGAGATTTTCTTCGTCATTGTTAGAGAGATTGAGGGCGCGACGATCGCCGTTTTGGGTGTCGCTAGAAACGACTTCAGTTTGGGGTTTCGGTTGAGAGATATCGGCTGCTGTGGCCGCGATCGGCACTAATGGCAACGCAAACGGTAACATCGCCAAAGCCATAGCTTTTTGCTTGGCTTTCTGACCGGCTGCGGGGAACGGCGATCGCGGGCGCAAGTAAAATTTACCCTGACGCACTTCCACTTGTAAGGTATCGGCTAAACCGCGACGCTGCAAGGCATTGGCGATCGCTTTGTGGGATAAAACCACTTGTTCGAGTTGTTTGTCTTTCGAGGTGTTGCCCGCGTGGAGACGGTAGAAATAAAGCGGTTTGGGAAGATGATAAATTTCCGTTGTTTCCGACAGTCGCAGGCACAAATCGTAGTCTTCGATATATTCAAACTCCGCATCGATACCGCCTGCAAGTTCAAAAGCCGATCGCCGCACGAGGCGAAAATGAAATGTCATAAAATCGACTAGCAACCGTTCGGGAGAATAGGGCGTTTGGCAGCGCTTTCCAAGTTGTTGAGTATTGCCCTGCGCGTCCATTTCCATGTAGTTGGTGTACACCATGCCGATATTTGCATGGCGATCGAGAATGGCGGCTGTTTCGGCTAAAGCAGTTGCAGCCAGACGATCGTCCCCATCGATCCAGCCGAGATAGTCTCCGGTAGTGTTAGCGATCGCATCTTGTAAGGCTTTTCCTCGACCTTGGCGATCGGCAACGACAACCCGAACGCGATCGTCGGTGGCGGCGAATTGTTGCGCCACAGCAACAGAATTGTCCGTCGAACCGTCATCCCACACCAACAACTCGAAATCAGTTCTTGTTTGCTCGAGAATGCTGGCGATCGCCTCTTGAAGGTAGTGCGCTTGGTTGTAGCTAGTGATAACCAGAGAAATGGTCGGATTCATGGGCAGCCCCGCGAAACAGAGATTTTATCTATTTTAACCCATATTTTCAAAACGGCAACCCATCTGAGAAATAGAGTTTGGGCGCTGTAACCAATTTCGTAAGCATTCAGGTGGTGTCCAGAAACCCGGTTTCTTGCCGATCGCCCGGTAAGATTCGTGTCGATCCTTTGAGAAACCGGGTTTCTCAGCCTGTTGACGATCGGACACCTGAATAGTTACC
>CAKZKB010000135.1 GCA_937121005.1 uncultured cyanobacterium
AGTAAAGATAACATTGCGGACAGTCCACCTAGCGTCCAGACACTTAAAAAGAAGATGAGAAAAGAAAACGCAACAATAGTACCAAGCCATCTCAGCACGTTAAAACCAATTGTTCCGCTTAATATTTGCCATAGCATATACAAAATAGAAACTTCTCCCATCGCCCATCCTCCCAGCCAAAGCAGCAAGAAAATTGCATCTAACACTCGCAGGTATATCGGTGAATCTGGGTTTTTCCAAATGATATCTACACCGCCGGGAAACCGTCGAAACCGTAAATTGGTATTATGTTGGTTGTAGCGATCGACAGGGCGATCGCGGCTAGATATAGTAGAGTCGATCCACTGTTCCAGAATTCGGTGAAGCTGTCGTTTTTCAATGTCATCTAGAGACTTCCCAATCTCAACGCGATCCGCTTTAATATCGATCGACAACCGCAAGCGATCGCCCACCGATCGAACCTGCAAATTGCGAACATCTTTAATCGTACCAGAAAAGCGATCGACTTTCGCCAAAAGTTCGGTCGGATCGGTTTTGGAGTGCCAAAAAGTTCCTTCTTTGTATTGGATCGTGTCTCGGGTCAAAATTAGCTTTGAGGTTGGAGACGATCGCGCGATCGCAACTAACCATAGCCCTGCGAATACTCCGCCAATTGTCCACCCAACCCCTCCTAATAAGCGAAACCATATACGAAACTCGTCGATTTCTGCGGTCGTTTGGGAAGCGTCTAACATCGATCGAATGAAAAAGAATTGCCCAAACGGCCAAGTGATAACAAGCCAGAAAACGTGAAACGCGATCGCCCTGCGCCATTCTAAAACAGTATTGGCAACTTGCCAAGTAAAAACTATCTCGTCGTCAGTTTCCTGAACCTGGATCCTGCCATTTTTTTGGGTAGTTGGAAAGTGCATCTGGATATTCCCTCTGTAAATTTATGACACACTCAAATATAGATTTTATTGAAGCATAAAAACCCTTTGATAACGCATCAACGAACAACGAACAAGGGGACATCTGTAGGTTGGGTTGAAGCATGAAAACCCAACAACCGCCCATTGATAGCTATAAAAACATAATTCTACCCGATCGCCAAGATTTGGTCAACAGTCACTTGCAGATCCGGAAAGAGGGGAGAAACCAGACGATCGCCCGCTCGGAACTGCTGCACTTGATACTCTCCATCGACTAAAGAATACACCGAAACCGTCGGCACTTTTGGCGACCCAATATACCTGCGTCCCCCCAATCCCAAATAATCGACAATCCAGTATTCGGGAATTTGCAAGCGTTCGTAGTCTGCTAACTTAGTCATGTAGTCCATTTGCCAGTTGGTACTTACCACTTCGATCGCTAACTTTATCGACTCGCCGCGCGTCAATGTTGCCGCTTTTTCCCATAAGGGTTCGGGTGCTAACTTCGATTCGTCAACAACAATGATGTCAGGTTGATACCCCGATTCCCAATCGGGAGATTTGACTAGGCAAGTGCGAGGAAAAAGATAAGGTAATTGCAAGCGTTCTACCTCAAAAATCAGCTTTCGAGATAGACGATCGATAACCCGCTCGTGCAAACCTGTTGGACTCATCTCAACAACAACTCCGCGAATAAGCTCGTAACGACCAAAGCCATCTGGATACCATTCCAGAAACTCATCAAAGGTCATGGTTTGAGTAGCGACTGTCACCATCAGCAATGTCCTCCCTAGGGCGATTGCGCCTACCTGTCACCTATTTTAACAGGGTTCTTGTAGACAATTAACGCAATAAATGTTAAAATGACAAAAAATGCAACTATTCAGGTATTTTAGCATAAACTGGTGGAGAAACCCGGTTTCTTGCTTGTAACCAGACAAAACTCGATTTTTTCCTTTCAGAAACCGGGTTTCTTGTCTCACCTGAATACTTGTCAAAACATCAAAGCTGCCTGCATCTTACGTCTGATGAGTCAACTCTCTCTCAATCTGATTGCCATTCTCGTTTTTACAATGACCCTTTCTGCCCTTTTAGGGCCGATAATTCATCTTTCGCCAACAGTTCCCGCCGTTGTCACCTTTACGCTGTTGGGGTTGGCGACATTAGATGCGGCGGTGTGGAACAGTCGCGGGGCAGATGTAGTCCTCGATACCCTAGCAATAACCTCAAAAGAACGGCGATCGCGGGTAGTCCGCCACGAAGCGGGACATTTCCTCATCGCCCACCATTTTAACATTCCCGTTACCGGATACGCCCTCACCGCTTGGGAAGCATGGCGACAAGGTTTTCCGGGTCGCGGTGGGGTACAATTTGATGACGAACAAGTGGCTACTGAAATCGCAACGGGAATGCTGTCGGCACAGTTACTCAATCGCTACTGTACCCTGTGGATGGCAGGAATTGCCGCCGAACTGATTGAATTTGAAAACGCCGAAGGGGGAGACGACGATCGCCTGCGCTTGCGAACCGTACTGTCTCAATTGCGTCCTCCCATTACCGACTTCGATCGCCAAGAACGCTTTGCCATTCTCCAAGCCAAAACCTTGCTGCAACAACAGCGATCGCGCTACGAAAAACTCGTCGCCGCCATGGAAAAACGGACTCCCGTTGCCGAATGCTACCAAATTTTAGAATAGCGATCGCCATTTTTTCAACTATCGTGTTGTTCTTGAAATGTTCTTTCTGTGGGATCTAACTCTAGATCCGCAGCGAGAAGATCGAGACCGTCGATAATTTTAGGAATCTGAGTTTTGTCAATTTGCAGGCTGACAAAGCACTTGTCTCGATAGTTGGCTCTTTCTTGAAACTGTTGAACCGCTTGTTTTAAAGGACGCATGACTTCGTAGGCATTTTCCGCTTTCCTAACGGCTGAGTCGGGAAGGGGAGATTGCAGACGCAGCACAGCTAAATCGATCAGATCCCTAGATTCAACACTGCTGTCCATAAAGCGATCGGCATTGGCAAGGAGTTTAGAGGTAAAACAATCGCTTAAACTCAAGCAAGGCACGGGAGACCATTCTAAGTATTGAGGCGGATCGAGATTGAAGCGTGCCTCAACAATAATTTCAGTTTTGATGGGTAAATTATCTACCCCGATCGACATTCGGATACCGTAGCGATCGCTCGTTTTACGTCCAATTTGGATGTTCGCAAAGTCCCGAAATAAGGCTTCGTAGCCGCGATCGAAGATCGAGTTTCGCAGATGTTTGTATCCGGGTGCGTTGACGATGAGATCGATATCTTTACTCAATCGGTATTCTCCGAACGCGATCGCGAGTAGCGTTCCTCCACCGAAACACACCGATCGCTCTTTCAGGAGTTCGCAATTGAGGCGATCGAGAATGGTTAAAATTTTGTCGTGGAGATCGAACTTGAATGTCATTGTTTCTGACTGAAGCCACGATCGATAATATTGGGCTAGTTTTCTAATGAAGTTTAACTCCTCATCGTTAATGTCACCAAACAGATCTCGATACTGCCATCCTCGCTCGTACCGACTCAGCATCTCTTCGGGTGTAAATCGGTAAACGTTTGCGGTTTGCCAGCAAATCGCTTCTAGAAATGGCAGGCGATCGGGTATAGTAATTTTATCTGTCTGTCGTGTTAAAGTCATGTTGGGTATGAATTTTGGCGATCGCGATCGACTGACTCTATGTTAACCTAGTAACGTTAGGAAACGCTAATATTTCCAGGAGACAGGGACAGTGAAATTTCAAATCGCTGTTACGCCGAGTGCCGATCTCGATTTGAAGTTTTTTAAAGTTCCCGAACAACGAACGATCGTCAAGGCGATCGCCCTTTACCTGACAATAGATGCTAACATACAGAATAGCAGCGAAAGCCCTTGCATCCTAACCCGATCGCGCCTTGGGAACTACGCATCGATCGCTATCGCGTCTTCTATCGTTTAGAAGCAGATGCAATAGTTAAAGTTATCGCCGTTGGGGTTAAAGAGCACAACGATCTGTATATTCGCGGAGAAAAAGTTGAACTATGAAAACTATCGACCTTAGAGAATCAACAACCACTCTAGAAGAGTTGCTGCAAATGGCAAGCTCGGAAAACCTGCTAATTCGAGATAAAAATGGCAGAGAATTTATTCTGGATGCGGCGGATGACTTCGATCGCGAAGTCGCGCAATTGGGAAAAAGCGACAAGTTTATGGCATTTTTGGAAGCGCGATCGCACGAACCGGGCAGTATTTCTTTAGAAGAGATCGATCGCCAGTTGTAGGCGCGATCGCGTTTAGTTTAGATCTTGACTCGCAACTTCCAGCCATCGGGCGATCGCCTCTTCGAGCATTTCCAGCAGATGTTCGTAACTTTCTCCCCAGGTATGACAACCCGGTAAAGCGGGGACAGAGCCACACCAAACCCCATCTTCTTGCCAAATCACTGCTTTAATTTTCATTTTTTCTCTCGACAGTGCGCTACTTCAGCTATTCTATCATAGCCAACCTTAACGATCGAGTAAATCCTCAAGGGATCGGACTATCTAAATTCGGATGTCAAGATCTGTGGCTCGTGGAAGTTTTATTTAACTGCTCCCGCAATCGGTTTGCTAGCATCCTTGAATCCGATCGATCGCGATCGTCGCCTTGACAATTGTCATCCGCTTCAACTTCGACGAACTCCCACTCTTCGGGTTGGACAGAAAACTCCCAATTGGCCTGCTCGATCGCCCCTTGAAGTCGATCGTGGTAGGTATCGGTTAGCTCGTTGCCATTCTCGTCAAGATATAAAAGATAATATCCACGATCGTTAGGATACCGAACAATTTGCAAGCTATGGGGAGCCGGAATCTCGCGATCGCCTTTAAAATGCTTTGTTTTCCCAGTGGGTTGGTGGTCTAAAGGCGACAGCATGACTTTGTTAAGAACTTGATAGATGCTCACGGTGTTAAAGATCTCAAACAATTTTGGTAAGCATTCAGGTGAAGGGGTTGACAAATGGGGAAAGATGGGTAGGGTAGAGGAATGGAACTCCCGAAGCTAGGGCCAGCGATGAACCGAGAAGAACTAGAGTCGATGCCCAAGTCGGCCCTAGTCGAGCTTGTGCTAGAACAAGGAAAAATCATTGCCCAACTGGTTGAAGAAGTCGAACGACTTTGTGATATTCTATAGGATAATGGGAATAGTAGCAGTTTCAAAATTTTTGCTACCACTTCCATTATATAAAATATAGCATTAAAACGCACGGGAAAACCACAATACTTTACAAAAATTAAAAAACTTTTCCGGGACGATCGCGGTTTTCGGTTTTACTGACAACTTGACTGCGGTAATGTCGCTGCTGTTGGCACTGGCGACACCAGAGCAATTTTACCATCTGGGGCGATCGTCCAGGTTGTGGCTTCAGTTAGAGGTGCGGGGTGTGAGATTGAGATGTCGTCGCTATCCCCAGGCGATCGTTCATCCCGATCGCTTGAAAACCCCTCGCTGGTAAAATCTTGAAGGTCGCGCCATATCACCTGACCTCGGAAGGGTTGCGTGGGATCGGGAGGTAAACCGCCACGTCCCGTAACCGTGAAGGAATTGTTATTAGCAATACAACCAACGATAATGCTAGCACTCGCGTCGATCGTCTCCGTTTCTAACCGAAACAATCCAGAGGTACTATCAATATCCGGCGTATTCAATCGTACAGTCCCATCAATGCCCAATCGAGAACTAGCAGTAATATCGCTTTGTGGGGTTAGCAAAGGGCGAAACTCCGCTCCGAATATTGCTTGTGTCGTGATGTCGATATTACCACCATTGCCACCAACGGAATTGGCGATAATGTCGCTGTTTTCTAAAGCCACAATAGTCTCGGCGTTGATGCTGAGATTGCCGCCATCCCCCATTCCTCCCAGTGCTTCCACATTGATTTGACTGCCATTACGCAACTGCAAAGAATTGCCGACGTTGACTTCCGCATCCCCCCCCAAACCGAAGGCTGTAGTGGCGGTAATTCGGGCTTGGCGATCGAGCAGCAAACGATCGGCATCGATCTCCATTGTCCCTCCCGATCCCGTGCCCTCGTTTCTGACCGAAAATCCACCGCCATCGCTCAACAAAATTAAGGGTGCGCTGATGCTAACGTTGCCCGCATTTCCTGACGGGGTGATATCGGGTAGATTCAGTGCCTCGCGAATACTCGCATCTAAAAGCGTCGCTGAGGAGCCAATTGTGTCGTCGCGAATTTCAATTTTTTCTAAAGCTGAGATGGTTAATTGTCCCGAATTGCCAGAAGCATTAGTTCCGGTACTGATGGAGCCTCCTCCCTCAACCGCAAGGCTGAGGGTGTCGATGGTTACGTCTCCCGATCGACCCGATCCCTGAGCTAAACTGGCAATGACAGTGGGAAGCTGAGGCCCTAAATTGAAGCCGCGTAAGGCAACCAGCCCGCTCGATCGCACCGTAATATCGCCTCCCTGGGTCGGGCCAAATACGAGCGAGAGCACGTTTCCCGCCCGTTCTAGAGTGACGCGGTTGGCATCGATCGAAATATCTCCAACCGAGCCCGCACCGAAGCCGATCGAAGCGATACCGCTGTTGTTTCTGTTGGTTCGAGGATCGTCAACAGGAAGTCCTTCAATTATCAGATCGCCCACATTAAATTCTCCTTGTCCTCCATCTCCAGCCCCCAACGACTGCATTAAAATTTCGCCCCCCAACTTCAACTGCAAGCGCTCTCCAGCGATGCGAACGTTGGCTCCTCGTCCGGGAGTGAGGGTCTGAGCAAACACTCGACTGCTTTCACCATTCTCTGAAGAAAATCCCTCAATGGCAATGGTATTTTCTGCGTGCAGATCGATCGCCCTATCGGGTTCTAGCCCCAGGTTCTGTACGAGCAGCAAAGATCCGTCTCGGATATATAAGTTTTGAGCGCGAATCTGAATCCCTCCAGATAACGGGCCGCTCGCATCTGCTAGGGACTGGCGATCGAGCCGAACATCACCAAAATTCTCTACATTAGCGTACTCGATCGCCCAGCGATTAGAAGTCTCTCGCCTCAATTCTACCCGACCCGTTTGCACGGCTCCGATTTCGATTTGTCCTCCCGGTGCAGTTATCGTGCTACCCTCAAACACAGTGGGATTTCCAACTAAAGCCAGGGTGCGATCGGGAGCGACTCGCAAACCCACCTCGCTGCTACCTGCACCTTCATAAATCCTGGGGAAATCATTGGCAGATTCAAGCTCGTATCCTTCACCTTGCACCCGCACCGTTCCTGTTGCATTGTTGAATTGCAAACCGACAGGAACGCTCGCCGACAGCAGAGGTCGCTCTCCTAAATTTGCCCCGGAGGTGTGGAACTCCAAGCCATCTGAAAACAGGACGCTTTGTGCTGTCGTGGCGAAAAAGGAACCGCCAAGATTTAACTGGGCGTTGCTCCCAAAAACAATGCCGTTGGGGTTGAGTAAAAATAAATTAGCCGTACCGTTGGCACGAATTAAACCGTCGATGTTAGAGATATTGCCACCCGTGACGCGAGTGATGATATTATCGATGCTGGCAGCATTGTTAAAATAGGCTGCTGTTCCCGTTGGTAGGGAAAACTCTAAGAAGCTATGGAATAAATTGGCCCCAGAAATGGTTCCGCCGTCAATGACAAACACGCTGCCATTGGGGGAAACGATCGCGTTATTTGGTAAGGTCGTATCGGGGACAATTTGGGCCACGACGGGAGAGGCGGCGATCGATCCGAATATAAAGGCAACAAGAAGAGGCGATCGCATGGTTAACCCCAAGCAACAGCATTAGTAAGCCTAGCGTACACTTACTTTTTCTAGACTGTCAAGGAAATTTTTTTGAGAAAAGGGGTTGTTTTGCGGATGACTTTTGTGATATTCTATATCATAATGGAAGTGGTGGCTGTTTCAGAATTTTTGCAACTATCCCCATTATATAAAATATAGCATATAAAAACAATTCCTAACTCTTTTTCTTTGCAAATATTAAAAATTCGCGATCGCGTTTTTAATCGCACTCGGGCTGTGGCAAAGTAGCAGAAGTTGGCACTGGCGAGACCAGAGCAATTTTACCATTTGGGGCGATCGTCCAGGTTGTGGCCTCCCGCAATGTAGGGGACAACGGCGTTGACCCAGTTTCGACAGAATTAGAAACACCTGCGATCGATCGCCAATTGCGATTATCCGACCAAGAAGTCGTATTGTGCAAACCCACTGTGGGATTTTCCGGCAAACCGCCGCGTCCGACAACCGCAAACGTATTATTTTCAGCCGCACAACCGCGTACAATTTGACTGCTCGGATCGACCGTATCGACATCTAATTCAACCAACCCGGCGGTACTATCGACATCGGGAGTATCGATCTCCACCACGCCGCTAAATTCGGCCCCCAAATCCG
>CAKZKB010000136.1 GCA_937121005.1 uncultured cyanobacterium
CGGACAAGGAAGCCGCGATTCTACTGCTTAGCAGTGAATCGTCGGAGCGTTCACTTATTATTGATTTATTGATAGCGTATGAACAGAGCGATTCGTATTCTGTGCAATTACACAAAAGGAGGGGCAGGAAAAACCACACTTGCTGTTCATGTCGCTGGACTGCTCATGGAGGAGACTCTCGGGCGGGTTCTTTTGGTAGACTGCGATCCACGTCCAGACTCCTATATGTTTTTTAGTGGTCAGGCACCAGATCCTAACCAATTATCGCTAACACTTGAAGATAATCTGGTCTTGCGGTGGAACCCACCACAGCCAAAAGGTACTCGCTTTCAACCCATAACCCAAAAAGATTATGAGCGTTATGAGTATGTAGTTATTGATACAGATAGTCCTCCTGAAGATGCTCTCACAATTTTAGATGAAACTTGTCCCGATATTTTCTTAGTACCAATTGCAGAATCACAATCTCATTCCATTGGAAATCTCTCCCCTTTCTTGAGCGCTCTAGAACGTGGAGTCGTTTTTCAAAGAAATGCTGAAACCCGTTACAACTACAACCCAGTTGTCAAGATTGTTCCTCTGGGGCTTAGCTTCGATGAAATAGAGGATGAATTAGATGTCGATCGTTTTAATGACATTACCATTCAAGTGTGTACGCCGATGGCGAATCTAGCATCAGAAATGAGAAAATCCCTCAAGGAGAAAGTATTGATTTGGAATTATCAAAATTTAGAGGATACAAAAGATTACTTTGCTACGTTAATTGAGGATCTAATTTAAGAGGTTCAATAGGTTATGTCTACTCCAGACTTGAAACCCATCCCCCCAACTACATCTCCCACTAAGTCTATTCCCTTAGACGAGGGAAATGGTATTTATGAAAGGGGTCGTAGAATTGCCGATCGAGAGCGCGAATTTCGTGCGGCGAATGGTGACAGTCAAGAAACGACTGTATCTGTAAAAATTCCTCGTTCAATGCAGACGAAGGTTAGGACTCTTAGCGACTTTTTGGACTTGTCTGCCAAAAACTTGCTTAATTCTTCGCTTAAGTGCGTCATTTCTTACGCTAAGATAAAAAAGATTGAAATTCAACAGATGGATGGGTATCCTAAAGACAAGCTCTCTGGAACTAATAATTTTACACAAACAGTGGAGTTGAGCAGAAATGTTTTCGATGAACTCAACCAGCAAAATTTGCTGTCTGATGTTTCTGAATGTGCAGTTTTAGGTTTAGAGTTACTATACCAGGGATACCAGGGAGTCCTTGGTCAAATAGACTGTAAGAACTGAACCGAAACTGAGGATGGCAAAATGGATGGAGTTGAATTGCGAGCGATCGTTATTAGCAAAACACGAACTAATTCGGCTGCTAAGCAACGTGCTGGACGAGCCTATGCTAAGATGCTTGGGCTGAAGCCAGGAAAGTTGGGTCGTGACGAGCTCGTTGATGGTTATGGGATAGTGGGAGACCGTTCAATTTATTTCCAATGTAAACTTTCTCAGTCTCCCCTTGGTGCTGAATATGCTGACCAGTTTTATTGTGGTTTAGAGATGCACGAAGCACAAATTGGAATTATGCTTGCTGGGGTTGGTTACATCGACAGAGAAAAGGATGGATTCATGGTGCGTCTAAAACGTTATCCTAGAATTAAGCAAGGTATTTTCACCTATCATCTCCTAAGTCTAGAAGACATTTATACTCGATCGGCAAGATTCCTCTTGGCGCTCGGCGATCTCCCAGCGTTGGAGACCCTAAGTAACGAACAATGAACTTTATAGACTCGATCGCGGCACGAGGCAAAGGCCATGAAACTAACTGCGACCCAGCACAAGTATATAGAACTTGATGAAAATAACGTTCCTTATATTGCCGGGACAACCATGAAGGCGATCGAATTAATTTCCGGTCATCTCGCCTTTGGCTGGAGTCCTGAAGAACTTAAATTTGAACATCCCTATTTAAGTATGAGCCAAATTTATTCTGCTTTAGCTTACTATTGGGATAACAAGGAAGAACTCGATGCGGATATGCAGCAGCGACGCGATCGCGTTGAGATCTTGCGCCAACAAGCAGGTGAAACAACTTTAGCGAAAAAACTTCGTGCCAAAGGAGCGATCGAATAGATAAAACTACGAAGATGAGGTAAAATGTTGCTTGACAACATCCAAGCGCGAACAGTTCCAATAATCGATATGGGAACAAATTAAACCGCGATCGTCGAGTTTAAGTTCGCTCCAACCGGGAATCGAAATGCGCGGTTTCCAGGGAAGTGGCGAGTTCCAACTTAGCGTCCAAGTGGTGACGATCGCGTTGTCTTGGCGACGAATATCGTGTAAATCCAGTTGTATATTATTAAACCAAGTGGCGATAAAGTTGATGTTTTGACGGTAGCGATCGATCCCGGTAAATTCATTGAGAGGATCGCGAAAGTAAACATTGGGGGCATAAATATCGTAAGTTTGGTTTTGGGGAAAGCTGGCGTAGTCTTGCTTGAGAATTTCGATAATATCCATATTGACATAGAAATAGGCGGCCGGATTTTGGCAAATTGCGTGAAGATTCGTTACCATAGAGCGTGAGGGCCTCGAGTCCCTGTTGCTAGGGAGACCAGACGTGAGCAATCCATCCGATCGCAATTCCCATTCTGACGAAAACTTTAACATTTTGTGGCGATACGTCCAATCTCTGAGTCCCGATACCATCGATCGCCTCTCCAAACCCGCCTCGACGGAGGTGTTCCAAGTCATGGAACGCAATATCGTCGGCTTGTTGGGGAACTTGCCCAGCGATCGCTTTGGTGTTAGTATCAGTACCAGTCGCGAAAATTTGGGACAGTTGCTCGCTTCGGCCATGATTAGCGGCTATTTTCTGCGGAACGCCGAACAGCGCCTGAACATGGAACGGACGCTGCTACAAACCCAAAAAACCGACGATCGCGATTCGTGAAGGCGAAAACAACCGCATCGCCATTTCCCTCAGACGCGACGGTTGTCGCCATGGGGCGATCGCTGCTGAGTTGGTACGCGCAACAGGGACGCAAACTGCCTTGGCGCGACAATGGCGATCCGTACTGCATCTGGGTTTCCGAAATCATGCTCCAGCAAACCCAGGTTAAAACCGTTATTCCTTACTATTATAACTGGCTCGATCGCTTTCCCAACATCGAAGCCTTGGCCGCCGCCGATTTGCAAGCGGTTCTCAAAGCGTGGCAAGGTCTCGGTTACTACGCTCGCGCTCGCAATTTACATCGAGCCGCTAACATCATTGTAACCCAACATGGGGGTAAATTCCCCGACAATTTAGATGCAGTTCTCGATCTTCCTGGGATCGGACGCAGTACCGCCGGAGGGATTCTCAGCGCTGCATTTAATCAACCCGTCGCCATTCTCGATGGTAACGTGAAGCGGGTACTGGCGCGATTGGTTGCCCTAGACGTGCCGCCAAAACGAGCGATCGACCGCCTGTGGAACCTGTCAGAAAAAATACTCGATCGCGACTCCCCTCGGGATTTTAACCAAGCCTTAATGGACTTGGGGGCAACGGTTTGTACGCCGAAAAATCCGGCTTGTTTGCTCTGTCCTTGGCGATCGCACTGTCAGGGGTACAATTTAGGAAAACAATCGGAACTTCCCATGCGCGAAACTCGGTCTCCTCTTCCCCACAAACACATTGGCGTTGCGGTTATCTGGAACGACGAGTGGCAAATTTTAATCGATCGTCGCCCTCAAGAGGGATTGTTAGGCGGGTTGTGGGAATTTCCCGGCGGTAAAATCGAACCCGGCGAAACCGTTGAAGACTGCGTGCGCCGCGAAATTAAAGAAGAGATCGGCATCGACATCGAAGTCGGCGATCGCCTCATCGAAGTCGAACACGCCTACACTCATTTTAAGGTGACGCTGCACGTTTGTCAATGCCAATATCTCTCTGGGGAACCCCAGGCGATCGGCTGCGAGGAAGTGCGTTGGGTTGACATTAACCAACTCGACGATTTTCCCTTTCCCAAAGCCAACGAAAAAATTATCGCTGCACTGAAAAGTGTATCGGATTAGTACCGTTTTCCAGAAAAGGTGTTACACTTGGGAACGGGCAAACGCCGTTTGCCCCTACATAGACATTCTCATCTGTTGCATTAATTCTGAAAATTGGTATAACCCTGTCTCTGGACAATACCAAGCAATGTTTCCAGAAGAGGTTCGAGGTTTTCGGGACTGCGATACCGGGTTGTATCTTGGGTAATGATGCGATCGTGGCGATCGAACGTGCCGAACTGCCAGTCTTCGCCAGTGGTGACAATGCCGTACAAAACCGGATTTTGACTTCTCGTCCAGCGATCGAGGGCAATAAGTTCCACCGCCAGTTGAGTAAAACCGCGCACCAGATCCGATTGTTTGGCTTCCACGATCGCCAGATTGTAACGCGGATCGTTGGGGTCGGGACTAGCAATGTAGTAGTCGAGAATACCGCGCAAGTGTTCGTTAATGTCAATGGCGTATTCAATATAAATATAACGGTCAGCGCGATCGGCAATTTCAAACAGGATCGGGGCAATTAGGGCTTCGCGGCGGGCTGTTTCGTTGATGAGTTCGATGCGATCGCGGTTGCGTTGCAGTTGTCGGCGGAGGGGGTCGATCGCGCTAGGGTAGGGTTGTGTGGGTAGGTCGAGAGATCGACGCGACAGGGTGCAGTCGAATTCCAGTAGTATATCAGCAAGCGGATAAGGGAGATCGAAATACTGACTGAAGGTTTTCGGTTTACCGGGTTGGAGAATGCGGGGGCGGTTCATAGCGAGTCTGCGAAGCACTTCTTCGACAAGACATGATACGACCGATGAAGCCTATCAATGTCGATCGCGTTTTGTAGGGGCGATTCGCGAATCGCCCCTACATTGTATCTGTTACATCAATATTGGAAAAGGGTATAACCCAACTGGAAACTAGGGACGATCGCGTTGGCGATCGCCCTTGTGAAGTTAGCGAGGGAGATTAAAACGTAAACGTCGTTCGCAGCGTCCCGATAATCGCATCATCGTTATCAGAATCTTGGTTCGGGTTCACCAACCAAATTACTCCCGGCGTGATGGAAATATTGTCATTGAGTTGGTATTTATAGAACCCTTCTACGTGCAAGGGAACGTCATCTTCAAAGAAGTCATCGAACCCTTCTAAGTCGGTGAGATAGGGTTGAATCCCAACCAGCAAACCCGCTAAAGATCCTTCCGGGCCTAAATCGGGCAAACCGATCGCCAAAGCCCCATTCCAGATGTCGCCATCCACATCATCATCGAGGAGTTCGACGCTAGTATAACCCGCCCAACCATTAACTTGCAAACTGTCGCCCAAACCCAGGGCAAATTGCAAGCCAAACGAGTCACTACTAATGGGGTTTGTGGCACTAAAACCATTGGCGAGTGCGGTTCCCGTATGACCCAAACCCTGACCGCCTTTGTCAAAGGCAAAATTTCCTTCACCGAAGTAAGCGTGGTTGTAAGTGAAGGCAATTCCAAAGCGATCGCTGGGACGAAATGCAATTTGTCCTAACGCGGCGTAGTCGCCATTAAACAAGCCATCGCCGATACCGGGATCTCCCGCTTCACCTGCTAAATATCCGGCTGAAAGTTCGATCGCGCCGAGGTCGTAGTTGAGTCCAATTCCCCCCGCACCACCGAGGCGATAAATGGGGTTGCGCTGACCGAACGCACTAATGGTTCCGCTACCGCCATCGTTATCTTCAAAGTACGGGTTAAACGTATCGACAAAGCGATCGAAACTCGTACCATTGGCAGCCAGCATGACTTCGAGATCGCCAATGGGGAAGTGGTATTCTAAATTGGCTAGGCGCACGTCGCTATCGGTATCGCCAATTTGGAAGGTTTGCAAACTTTCGGCGGTTTGACCGATAGGCAAGCCGTCGTTATTGTTGGTAATTAACAAGCGATCGCCGTTACCCATTTGCAATCGCGTAAACAAGCGATCGCGCCCGGTAAAACTGGTGATAAAATTGAGACGAGCCCGTTGTTGAAATGCGGTTTGGGTTTCGTCGTCACTGCCAAAGCTGTCCGTGAGGGCAAAAATCACTTCCCCCGTCAATCGCGTGGTGGTGGAAAATTGATGGTCTTCAAGGAATTGTACCCGTTCTTCTAACGAGTCTACCCGACCGCGCAGGGTAGCGAGTTCGGCGGCAAATTCTTCTTGCAACCGTTCGATCGCTTCTAAGCGTCCCGTCGGCAATTCAGGATCGTCAATGTCCCCTAAAATGGCATCGACGCAGGCATCTAAAGCGGCTGCAAATTCGTAGCGAGTGAGGGTGCGGTTGCCGCGATACGTGCCGTCGGGATACCCTGCAATACAGCCGTAGTCTTGAATCAGATCGTCGAGGGCTTCGCGAGCCCAATGTCCCGGCGGTACGTCGGAAAAATCATCTACAGAGTTGACGCGGCGAGTTCCGGGAATTTGCCCGATCGTCTGTTTGGTTTGGGTCAGTGGGTTTTCTGGGGCCGCGATCGCGGTTTCGGTGGCTAGCCATACCGGGCTGAATAGCAGGGCCCAAAGGGCGACTTTAGACATTTTTAGTTCTCCTCACACGGATAGGGTTTATTATTACACAGAATCGGAAGCCGCGATCGGTTGGGGGATCGGTTCGCCAAACTCTCGCATGACTTCTAGATGTCCGGCGATCGCTTCTTGGATATTTTCTCGAACCTCCGTTTCTGTTTCCCCCGTCGTCACGCATCCCAGTAAGTCGGGAACGTAAGCGCAGTAATTGTTTTCGGCTTTTTCAATGACAGTGGTGTAGTGTGACATTAGGTTTAGCCTCTATTGCATTTAACTCAAAAAATTTGATACTTGCAATATTCCTGCTTCTAGCAAGATCTTTCGTTCGGAGACTCGATCGGAGCGGTTAAGTTTGAGAAGTTGAACGGTTGCCCTGCCTTTAGCAGTTAAGGGCTGACAACTCTCTGCTGTCAGTTTAAAGTGTTCGCTCCAACAATCTGCACGAGGATGGTATAAAGGGGTGATTTTTCCAGTTTGTGGATCGATTGAGGTTAAGTCACTTCCCTTGAATTTATTGCAAAGGCTACAAGAGAGAGCAAGATTTTCTGGTTTTGTTAGTCCTCCGTGCTTTTGAGCAATGATATGGTCAATTTGATGAGAGGAAAATGCAGCAACTTCAGGAATCAGGCAATACTCGCAGCATCCTTTAGCGCGATCGTACACTAGCTCTCTTAAGGAAGCGGGTATATAGGCTTTACTCATGCGCGATCGCTTCTTTTTTCTTCATCAATGCTTTTGCTTTTGCCATGCGAACCAAATGTTCGAGATACTGATACTGTTGCCAGACTTTCTCTTCTTCTGGAGCCAAACCGCGATCGCGATTCTTTTCTAAGAGATCGTCAATTTGTTCTTGTAATGTTGCAGAGGGACGCAAGGCGATAATTTCTTCCGGTGTGGGTAAAGAGGCTAAAAATTCTAGCACGTCTACTGTACCGGAAAACTCAGATCGATCGCTGGCATTTAATTGGCGAAGTCCCAATTCTAGGACGCGATCGAGTCGATCTTCAACGGCGTTGAGTTGTGACACCAGTTCTTCTGGCAAGTCGAGAGTGATTTGCATGGTTCTCCTGATAAAAAGTTTTAGCTATCAAGTCGATTGCAATGAGAAGGCACTATTGCTAGTATAGCAGGCGATCGCTAGAAAATGTCATCAATGACATCAATGATAACATCTTCAGGGGAGTTAGATCGATTGGGATTTTCGCCGCATTCGGTTTGTCGCGTCATCTCAAAAGGAATCATCGCGAAACTGTCGTGGCGGTCTTCACTTAAATGAACCATTCCGGTAATCTTCTGGTTATCGTGAGAAAGGTTGCTGTGGATGGTGGCTTGTCCTGCGGTTAGCGGCATTTCTACCAAGATATTGTTGACTTGCCGATCGCCCGTTCCCTCTCCCGCACTCATGTTATAAAAACCCGACATGGTGACATTGCCATCTTCATCTTCTTCAAGATTCACTGTTGCCCGATAAGGTGGCCCGCCATCGGAAAAACCCGAGTTGGGCGAGAATACAAAGTCTTCTTGAGATCGATATTCCCACTGTCCGGTAAGGGGGCAGTATTCGGAGGTAATTTTGGTCAGTTCGTAGGTGAATTGGGGACTGTCGGGGAGGATGTTACCTTCGCGATCGCGAACTGTCCACTGCAAGGTTCCCGACATTCCATCTTCGGCAATTTCACCTTCCATATAGCAGCTTCCTCGACAGTCCCAAGGAAACTCGATCTGGTTTCCAGACCGCAAGACATCGTTATACACGACCCGCGATGCT
>CAKZKB010000137.1 GCA_937121005.1 uncultured cyanobacterium
CATTTGCAGTGGTATTCGGTCGTTGTTTCTTTGACCACATTGAGGCGATCGATGTGGTCTCTAATGTCGAAAGTCATAATTACCTACTTGTTGCTCCGTAAAAGCCCCGGCTTAACTACTAACCGAAACCTCCATGTCCGTAGTAACTTCCTTGTTCAATTGCTTTTCGAGTTTTTCTCGCGCTTTACACTGTTTGTTGTATTCTTGAATCATCCCCTTGACATGAGGCATGAGCGTGTAGGGAACTCGCAGGAGCCCGCTCCTTTTGTTGACTCTGTACTTACGCGCACCGTTTACCATAGTGACCACTTTGGATACTGTAGTTACCACTCTAGCACCTTAGCAGGGGATGTCAAGCACAAAATTGGAGATTTTCGGAGATTAGTGCGAAACTGGAGACGGCGATCGCTTTGGTATCTAAGGAAAGGTGGAAAATTACGATCTCTTAGAGGGAATTGTTAAAGACGGTATCGAACGTGCTGGTAGCTTACGGAAGTACGCTTCACGGCTCAATGTCAGTCACGGTGCAGTCAGGAAATGGCTCAACCACGAGAGTTTCCCAGACCGGGAACGTCTCAGTGCGATCGCCCAGGAACGGGGTCAGACTCTAGCAGACATTGAAGCCCAACTCACTGGGACAACGGACAGCGATCGTAACAGTGTCATCACTTTTGCTGAAGAAGTTCTTAATTTTGTTCTTTCGCGGATTGAATCGCCCTCAGCCCAACAGAAATTATTAGCGGGTATCAATGCTCGATATGGGAAAGTAGAGACTTCGGCTAAGCCAGAAACAGCCTCAAATATCTCACTAGCTCGCATCCTTAAGGGAACAATCCCAAAAGGATGGCAAACCCCTCATCAGATGTGGCGGGAGTTAATTCCGGTTCGCAGCGCTACAGAAACTCCAGTTTCATCTGGTGCGATCGCTCGCATTATTGAAGATGGAAAGGAGCGCGTGGGTTTAATCGTTGAAGTCAACTCATTTGAACTCAAAGCTAAAGTAGTCAGTGAAGAGGGACTTTCCAAAAAGTTCTATCTGTCTGTTGGCGATCGAAAGCAAGTCCCCTACCCAGGCCAAAATGAACTTGAGATAGCCTCACAAAATTTTAATAGTGAAACGGAAATTCAGGTTAAACTAGAGAATGTATTCGTATTCACCTTTGTCCCCTAATGTTATACATTCTCAAGTTCCAAGGCAATTTCAAAGTCGGGTTTAGTGTCACACTACAATCCATGTCTCACTTAGGGTGGGAGACAGAGTTGCATGAAGAGTTAAACACTAACTTAGCTCTTCAGGACTTGACTGAAGCTAAAAAAGTACAGACGATTGCAAAGGTCGGAATCCAAAAGATCAAGGAGATCGATCGCAAAATTCTCTTAGAATTTACTCAGTGGCTAGAGGATTCGGCTTCTTGGAAGAAAATTGAGTTCAAGATACAGGCAACTCAGGGCTATCGAATCGAGATCCACGCAGAAAATATAGATATTTGGTGCTTGCCCTGGCATCAGTGGCCTCTTATTCGATACAGTTATCTTCCCTTCTCTTTCGCACTAAATGAATACCAGTGTGTCCCCAAACTCGCGCTGCCCAAAAAGCTAAAGATCTTAGCAGTTGAGGGACAGATGACAAAGAAAACACTGTGTGACGTTCTAGAGACCCAAAGCTATGATGTTTTGACGACTGACGGTCATGGGACTCCTGATGGGAAGATCGACATCAGCGATCGGGAGAGTATCGCTATCTCCGATATCAATTTATCATTAAAAGCCGCGATAGAACGCGGATTACAGGCACTATTTCTAAGTTCGTGCCATAGTATTCATTTCCTAAAAGCTGCTGCTGCATTGGGTCTACCTGCGGGAATTGCTTATGCAGGAGAAGTTAGCGATCGCGAAGCCAACCATTTTCTGGAGTTATTTCTTGAAAAATTAAGCCACCAGAATCTCTACGAAGCCTTTACTACCGCTTCAATTGAAGTAGAGAAATCCGGGGCGCGATCGCTTCCCATTCTCTATGCTGCACCTTCCACTTTAGAGACTTCCCAAAAGCGATCGACACTCCCTTTACCTTATCGAATTGGAACGGCGATCGTCGCGACAACCATAGCAATGCTGTTACAACCGTTACTACAAATTCCAGAATTAGCGGCGTTTGATTTTATATTCTGGTTGAAAACACAATCTCTGCCACCAGTTGACGAAATATTAGTTATTGAAGTCGATCAAGAATATATCTTGGAGCAATCGGAACGGGGCGACGATCTCACATTTGATAAATCATTGTCCGATCGCTCCCTAAAGCAACTCCTAAAGCGGTTTGGGAGAGAAGATACTGTATTTGCCTACGATTTGTTTCGCGATCGTGACGGTCACAAACTTGAACAGATATGGCAGCAAAACCCTAACTTCATCGCTGTTTGTTCGGGAGGAAACGAATTTGAACCAGCACCGCCACCTGAAGGAATGCCACTCGATCGCGTCGGTTTTA
>CAKZKB010000138.1 GCA_937121005.1 uncultured cyanobacterium
AACACCAACCGCTTCTCGTTCTGGATCGGCAACCCCATCCACCGAAAGCGATCCGTCGATGGGAGAGACACCGCTATAAGCATCCACCAACAACCGCCGCAGATCCTCAATTAAAGGATAGCGCGGATTTGCGCCCGTGCATTGGTCGTCGAAAGCGCGATCGGCTAAGTCATCCAACTCCGCGTAGAAGTGGGTGTCGTCAACGTCGATCGCCTCGCGAATGCTGCTAGGAATATCCACTTGACGCTTCAGATCCTCGATGGCGCGAATCAAATTGTCCACCTTTTCTTCAACCGTATCGCCACCCAATTTCAGGTGGTCGGCGATATAGCTGTAACGCCAATTGACATCGGGATACTTATACTGAGAAAACGTGGCTTGCTTGAAGGGCGCATCAGTGGCATTGTAGCGGATGACGTGAGAAATCATCAACGCATTGGCTAACCCGTGCGGTAAGTGGAACGTCGCCCCCAATTGGTGCGCCATGGAGTGACAAATCCCCAGGAACGCATTAGCAAACGCCATGCCCGCGATCGTCGCTGCGTAGTGTATTTTCTCCCGCGCTAGGGGATCTTTTGCACCGTTATGATAGGCACGGGGTAGGTACTTGAAAATTAGGCGAATGGCTTCCAAGGCCAAGCCGTTGGTATATTCAGAAGCCAACACGGAAACGTAGGCTTCCAAGGCGTGAGTGAGGGCATCCACACCACCAAACGCAGTCAAGCTGCGGGGCATATTTAACACCAACTCCGGATCGACGATCGCCATATTTGGAGTCAAGGCGTAGTCTGCCAAAGGATATTTAATCCCATTGCGCTTGTCAGTGACAACAGCAAACGGAGTCACCTCCGAACCCGTTCCCGAAGTTGTGGGGATCGCCACCATCATCGCTTTTTGTCCCAAGGGCGGCAGGTCGTAAACCCGCTTGCGAATGTCCATAAACCGCATCGCCAACCCTTCAAATTCGATGTCGGGATGTTCGTACATCAACCACATGACTTTGGCCGCATCCATGGGCGATCCGCCACCCATAGCGATGATGACATCAGGTTTAAACTGATTCATGGCTGCCAAACCGCGATTCACCGTATCCAGGGAGGGATCGGGTTCTACGTCGTAGAAAACCGTGTTTTCGATGCCCATTTCATCGAGTATCGTTTCTACAGACCGACACATTCCTAAATCGTACAGGGGTTTGTCGGTGATGATAAAGGCCCGTTGCTTGCCATTGAGTTCGCGCAATGCCACCGATAGGGATCCGTATTTGAAATAGATCTTGGGCGGAACCCGGAACCAAAGCATATTTTCCCGGCGTTCGGCGACGGTTTTGATATTCAGAAGGTGAAGGGGTTCGACGTTGGCGCTGGTGGAATTCCCCCCCCAAGAACCGCAACCCAAAGTTAAAGAGGGATCGAGACGGAAGTTATACAAATCGCCGATCGCCCCTTGAGAAGAAGGGGTATCGACTAACAACCGCGACACTTGCAAGCGATCGGCAAACTGACGAATGCGATCGGCCTGACCCGGATCCACGTACAGCGAAGCCGTGTGACCGCGGCCGCCAAATTCAACTAACTCTTCAGCCCGATCGATTCCGGCTTCAAAACTAGCCACCCGGTACATGGCTAAAACCGGGCAAAGTTTCTCGTAAGATAGGGGTTCGTCGTAGCCGATCGTCTCCACTTCGCCAATAAAAACTCGCGTGTTGGGGGGAACGGTGAAGCCGGCCATTTCGGCAATGTTTTGCACCGACTGACCGACGATCGCGGCATTGAGGCGGCCGTCTTTTAAGATTAACCCCCGGATTTTATCCAGTTCGTCTCCTTGCAGAAAATAAGCCCCGCGTTTTTGAAATTCGGCCCTGACCGCATCGTACACCGCATCGAGAACGATGACCGATTGTTCGCTGGCGCAAATTAACCCGTTGTCGAAGGTTTTGCTAAGTAAAATCGAAGAAACGGCCATGGGAATTTCCACCGTATCGTCGATCAGGGCAGGGGTATTCCCGGCCCCCACGCCGATGGAGGGATGCCCGGAAGAGTACGCTGCTTTCACCATACCGGGGCCGCCTGTGGCTAAGATCAGCTTCACGTCGGGATGCTGCATCAATGCTTGCGACAGTTCCACCGACGGTTGGTCGATCCAGCCGATGATGTCGGGGGGTGCGCCTGCGGACACGGCGGCTTCGAGGACGGTACGGGCCGCGGCGATCGTGCAGTCTTTGGCACGCGGGTGAGGGGAGAAAATAATTGCGTTGCGGGTTTTTAGGGCGAGTAAGGATTTAAAAATCGCCGTCGAAGTGGGGTTGGTGGTCGGAACGATCCCGGCTAAAATGCCAATGGGTTCGGCGATACGCTGTACGCCAAAGGATTTGTCTTCTTCGAGTACGCCACAGGTGCGAACGCTTTTGTATTTGTTGTAGATGATTTCGGAGGCGAAGTGGTTTTTGATGGCTTTATCTTCCACGACACCCATGCCCGTTTCGGTGGCGGCAATTTTGGCCAGGGGAATGCGGGCGGCGTTGGCGGCCAGGGCGGCTTTTTTGAAGATGGTATCGACCTGTTCTTGAGTGAAGTTAGAAAAGGTGAGTTGTGCGGCCTTGACGCGATCGACTAGGGCAGCCAAGTCGTCTAGGGTGCGAACGGGGGCGATCGAGGTGTTGGTCATAGTTAAACTTTACTCCAATAAACAACAGATAAAAAATCTCGATTGGGGCGAATTTTTGTCGCCCTCGGGTGAGGGTAGCAGGGGAACATGAAGCGCGGGAGGGTGAAGTAACGATGGCGCTACCGAGACCTTACTTTTAGGGTAGCGAACTCTCTCGAAAATGGAAACAGATTTGGCAATCTGTAATAAAAAATTAAGAGTTCGCAGCGCGATCGTGCTATTGGTAACAAAACGTGCGTCCCTAGGTTTCGATCGCACAAAGATAAACCCCAGCGATCGTGTCATGCAATCTTTACTTTTATCGGTTCGGGAGTTAACCTTCAGCCAGACGGAGGGATGCGTTTGCTGTTGCGGACATTGCTGTTGACAAGGGCCGATTGTAAGTTACAATACATTCAGGCTGGGGGGCCTTGTTTTAGTTTTGACTTCCGCCAACATCAGAATCGGGCGGCAACAGCTTTTTAAAAAATGGTATCGGCGATCGCTGTCCGTTTGGGTGCAATCTATACTTTCGCCGGGAAAACAGTTTTGCAATTTAAAATTCGCACATTAAGATTCTCATGATTCGCTTGCTTTATTTATCTGTTCCGACAACTGCTTTGTTGTCCGTATCGCACGTTGTTTGCGCCCAGTCGATCGTTCCGGCTGACGATGACACGGGGACGATCGTCGCACCTGACGGCCAACAGTATAACATCACTGGCGGACAACAATCTACCGACGGCAACAATTTATTTCACAGTTTCGATCGCTTCGGACTCGATACGGGTGAAGCTGCCCATTTTTATGCCCCCCATTCAGTTAATAATATTCTCGGTCGCGTCGTAGGAGGAGAGGTCTCTTTTGTTGACGGGACGATCGCGGTGACGGGAAGCAACGCCAACTTGTTTTTACTCAACCCGGCTGGTATTATTTTCGGACAAAATGCTAGTCTCAACGTTCCGGGTGATTTTATCGCCACCACTGCGACGGGGATCGGGTTTGAGAATGGTTGGTTTGGGTTAGAAAACGAGACCCATGGATCTCATTTGCTTGGCGATCCCCTTGGCTTCAATTTTGCCAGTCCATTCGGGGGGACGATCGTCAATGAAGGGATTTTATCCGTTTCGTTCGGACATCAACTCGGACTTTTAGCCGGGACGATCGTCAATACGGGAACGCTACGCGCCCCTGGTGGCAATGTTACCATCGCCGCCGTACCGGGAGAAAATCTCGTGCGCCTCAGCACTCCCGGAAGTTTGTTAAACCTGGAATTTGCCCCAACAAGCGACGATCGGTTAGCAACGATCGATTACCCATTACCCGATCTGCTAACCGGGGGAAATATTGACAGTACGGACAGCAATATTATCGTTCGCGATGACGGTACGATAAGCATTTCTGGATCGGGAGTTCGCATCGATCCGCAAACTGGAGATGCGATCGTTTCTGGAACCGTTGATGTTTCCGATCGGGCGAACGCCGTTCGCCCCTACAACGATGTGCAAATACTAGGCGATCGCGTTGCTGTTGTCAATGCCAATATCGACGCATCTGCTGTCAACGGTGGCGGCAATATTTTAATCGGTGGGGATTTGCAAGGCGGGGGAATTGTTCCCAATGCGAGTTATACTTTTGTCGATCGCGCTAGCATGATTCGTGCCGACGCGATCGACAGTGGTGATGGCGGACAAGCGATCGTCTGGGCAGATGAAACGACCCAATTTTACGGAACTATTTCCGCACGGGGAGGGAATTTAGGCGGCGACGGTGGCTTTGTAGAAGTGTCGGGAAAAGACAATCTAGATTTTAACGGTTCTGTCGATATTCGTGCCGTTGTCGGACAAGCAGGGCAACTTTTGCTCGATCCAAATAATGTTAACATTGTTGGCAGTGGAACTGATGACACGGAATTAGATGACAATCAAATCGATTTTGGCGATGGTTTTTTCGGTGGCGGCACGTTTAACATTTCAGCTTCAGCCGTTGTTACAGCTTTAGAGTCGGGCCATGTTACCATTCAAGCCAATAACGATATCAATGTTACGGAAACCGTTGATGCTAGCGGGAATACGACTGTCAGCAATCTGACTCTAGAGGCGGGACAAAATATCGCGATCGATGCTGATATTTTTCTCAATGGCGGGAATTTTAATGCAACAGCTAGCGATGGTACAGTTAGTATCGATAATGCGACGATTTCGACGGATGGTGGTGACATAGATTTAACAGGAACAGGTCAAGATGCACTATTGACTCTGGGAGGAGTGACAACTTCTAACAATGGAATTGAAATTAACGATAGCTTTTTAGAAACGAACAGTGGCACTATCTCCCTCACGGGAACGGGTGGTAGCGTCAATCTTGGTGTAGGTCTTCTTCCGCTTGGTGCATCAGCAATAGCAGGCCGAGGTATTTCTATTACCAATAGTACCCTTAACTCTAGTAGCGGAATAATTGATTTAACAGGAACGGGAGGCAATATCGGCTTGGGAATTCCCGGTAATGCGGGTCATGGAATCAATCTCGATGATAGCACGATCGACGCAGATAGCGTCGCGATTAACTTGACGGGAACTGGTGGTGAAGGGATTGTTGCCGCAGGTGGAGATGGTATTCTGATTACGAACAGTACCGCGACGTTTAATGCGAGTAGTACGAACATTTTAGGAACGTTGGGAAGTGGGACTTCTGATGGTGAAGGGATCCGCATTGCGGGTAGCGGATCGGTGCAGATGAATGGCGGCGATCTGGTGTTAACAACTGACGCGATCGACCTCTCAGGTACAGTCAATGGCGGGATGGGAGACATCACCATTCAACCCGAAACCAATTTGGATATTAATGTCGATAATAGTGGTGGCGAACTTGAAATAACCGAAGCCGAACTCGATCGCATTGCAACCGACGGAACGGTGATTTTACAAAGCGGAAGTGGCAGCGATCTCAATATTGGTAATAACGACGGTACGGTATCCGTTGGCTACAGTCTGACGTTAGAAAGCAATGGCGAAATCAATGTTGCTGCTAATGACATTACTGCAACCGGAAGCGATCGCACCTTGACGTTTCAAGGGGCAACTGTTTTACTTGACAGTATCGATATTACCATGGCCAGTGGCGGTAATGTCAACTTCGAGAATACCGTTAATGGTAGTGCAGCAGGTCGTAACTTAACGGTTAATGCTGGCAGTGGCGACATCACTTTTGCGGGAACCGTTGGCAATACAAACGCGATCGCGGATTTGATTGCTAACTCAACGGGAACGACAACATTTAGCAATACGGTTGATGCGTCTACTCTCACCACTGATGCGGGTGGAACGACGAATATTAGTGGGAATGTGACGACCAGTGGCAATCAGATTTACAATGATGATGTTATTGTTGACAACCCTGTAACTGTGCGATCGTCCGGTGGAAATCTCACCGCCAATGGTTCGATAACCGGACAAGATGATGCGACGATCGAGTTACGTGCCAATGGCAATGTTGATGTTAACGATATCACCAATTCCGGGCGATCGGTGAGGATAACCAGCGATGCTGGCAACGTTATAACAGGGGCGATCGATACCAGCAGTACCGGAAATGGAGGCGCGATCGACATCACCAGTTCAATGGGAACGATAACCACAGGAGATCTCAATTCCTCTGGCAGTTCTGGTGGTAATATTTTTGTCGATGCGGAAGTTAGTATTACCGCAGGGGCGATCGATTCTAGTGGGAATTCTGGTGCGGGAGGAAATGTCACCCTCGATCCCATTGGCGATATTGTTGCAGACTCCATTGATGCTAGTGGGACGACAACGGGAGGAGATGTTGTTGTCGAAACCACTGGCGGTAACATTCAAATTGGTAGTAGTACGCCTTGTCCTGTGGGATCGTGCAGTATCGAGACTTCTGTTGGCGGTTCGGTGGACTTAAATCATGGTGGAAACGGTGATTTTACGGTCGGAGATTCGACAACCAATGGCACCGCCGCCGCCATTA